>CAKRKK010000146.1 GCA_934358235.1 uncultured Lachnospira sp. | reverse complement strand
TACAAAGTCAGTCTCAAGCCAGACTTATTTTCAACCCAAAAGTAATTTATAGAAACTTAGCTAAACAACAATATTTTTTAGAGATACTTCTTAAGCACCTCTGCTTTATCTGTCTGTTCCCAAGGAAGATTAAGATCTGTGCGTCCAAAGTGTCCATAGCTAGCTGTCTGCTTATAGATTGGTCTTCTTAAATCAAGCATCTTAATAATTCCATTTGGTCTTAAATCAAAATTCTCTCTGATGATTTCAACAATTCTTTCATCGCTTAACTTGCCTGTGCCAAACGTATCAACGCAGATTGATGTTGGATGTGCTACACCAATTGCATAAGAAAGCTGGATTTCACATCTGTCTGCAATACCTGCTGCAACTATATTCTTTGCTACATAACGTGCTGCATAAGCTGCTGAACGGTCAACCTTAGTACAATCCTTACCAGAGAAAGCTCCACCACCATGTCTTGCAGCTCCACCGTAAGTATCTACAATAATCTTTCTGCCTGTAAGACCTGAATCTCCATTAGGTCCGCCTATAACAAAACGTCCTGTTGGATTAATGAATATCTTTGTATCTGCATCTACCATAGCAGGATCAACAATTGCATCTATAACATACTTCTTGATATCCTCATGAATCTGTTCCTGTGTAACCTCAGGTGCATGCTGTGAAGATACAACGATTGCATCAAGACGTATAGGCTTATTATTCTCATCATATTCTACTGTAACCTGTGTCTTGCCATCTGGTCTTAAGTAAGCTAATGTGCCATCCTTACGAACCTTTGTAAGCTGCTTTGAAAGCTTCTGCGCAAGAGCTGCTGAATAAGGCATATACTCCTCTGTTTCATTAGTTGCATATCCAAACATCATACCCTGATCGCCAGCACCAAGATCTTCATCATCCTTATCGATGCCTTCCTTTGCCTCAAGAGCCTTATCAACACCCATAGCTATATCTGCTGACTGCTTATCAAGTGCTACCATAACAGCACAGGTATTACCATCAAAGCCCTTTTCTGAGCTGTCGTAGCCTATCTCAACTACTGTATCACGTACAATCTGAGGAATATCTATAGCTGCCTTAGTTGTAATTTCTCCCATTACCATAACAAAGCCTGTATTTGTAAGTGTTTCACAGGCAACTCTTGAATATGGATCCTGTTCATAAAGTGCATCAAGCACCGCATCTGATATCTGATCACAGATTTTGTCTGGATGTCCCTCTGTTACTGACTCTGATGTAAATAATCTTTTTTCCATCGTGTAATGTTCTCCTTTTCTTTAATCTTCCTTATTCCGTATGGATGCATAAATATCTGCTGTAATAATGTGAATCCAATATCCGTATCACCTAAGTTCAGCTTTATTTTTATGCATAGAAAAAGGTCCCTCAAAGGGACCCGAAATATGCTTCGAAATCCTCTCATTGTTCGAATAATTTCGCTCAGGTTGGCACCTTCCTTTTAATGTAATAACTCTGCCTTACATCACTTACAGGGGTTGCCGGGCTTCTTTGATCCTATGTATCTCCACCGCTCTAAATAAGGGATATGATTATATAATATTCTATTATGGTTACCTGGTATAGCAATAAACCTGCATATACCCATTGCAAAGTAATATGTCTGTCAGCATATCTGTAAGTATGCATCAACACTAGCTGCAATTCATCAAAGATATTACACAATATATCCTTATACGTCAAGTATAATTGACTTTTCACCTTATTAAATTTATAATTATTTTATATTTAAAGTGGTTTTATTCACTAAGGTACTACAGCTATTTGTAAGCTTATATACACAGCATTTATTTACAATCCCAAGGAGATTTTTATATGAATGACAATACAATATTTATATTTGACGCACAGGCCGGAATGAAGCTTTCCCGTGACATTATACTTAGCGATGGCTCTATGCTTGCCCCTAAGGATACTGTGCTTACACCATCACTTATTGCCAGAATCTCAAGTCTTCACGTTCTGGAAATAAATATTTACAACGAGAATGAACCATCCGCCTCGCAGCTTGAACGAAATGCAGCTTTACTAAACGCTGACGCTGAAAACACCAATTATTATGAAAAGGTACGAAGCTCTGATGAATTCAAGCATTTTGAAACAGAATATAACAACAATGTTGACTCAATAAAAGATCACCTTAGCTTTTTTCTTTCTTCAGATGACTCTATTGACACTAATACAATGGTTTCTGATACGATGAATATTATTGCAAATACGCGTAACTCGCTTCAGATGTTTGATATGCTGCATGCTATGCGCAACAAGGATGACATTACTTATGTCCATTCCGTTAACGTTTCTCT
This sequence comes from uncultured Lachnospira sp., assembly GCA_934358235.1. Taxonomy (GTDB): domain Bacteria; phylum Bacillota; class Clostridia; order Lachnospirales; family Lachnospiraceae; genus Lachnospira. Next base: position 3,809 of record CAKRKK010000146.1, on the reverse strand, counting down.
TATTGCAGCAGTTATTGGAAAATGGCTTAATTACTCTGAAGAACAGATTAAAATCCTTACGCTTGCTGGACTTATGCACGATATTGGAAAGCTTCTTGTTCCAGAAAAGATATTAAACAAGCCCGGTGCACTTACTGATAACGAATATGAAATTATGAGGCATCACGTTAACCTTGGCTACGAACAGATAAAAGACAAGGAGCTTCCACTCCCTGTTAAAGAAGCTGTTCTTCTTCATCACGAAAAATGTGATGGAACAGGATATCCTTTTGGTCTGAAAAGTGCAGATATTCCTGCCGTAACCAAGATTATAACTATTGCCGATATCTACGATGCCATGACAGCAAACCGTATTTATCGTGCTCCTATATGTCCATTCGAGGTTGTTAAGGTTATGTATCAGGATGCCTTTACAAAGTTTGATCCTGTTTACGCTATTCCATTTTTAAAAAATGTCGTAGCTTCATATATCGGAACCAATGTCAAGCTTTCAGATGGACAGATGGGCAAGGTTGTACTTATTAATGATAATGCTCTCCACCAGCCCGTTGTACAATGTGGAAACGAATACGTTGACCTTTCCAAAAAGAGCAATCTGAGTATTGTTTCGTTAATGTAATTATTCACATAACCTTAATATTAATGATACCAGGGTCAAAAGATCTAAACCCACATGAGCTTGCTCATAGGTGGGTGAAAGACCTTGGGACCCGCCCCGATATGAGCATAAAAGTGGGATGATAATCCCACGATATGCGAATATTGGGAAGAATTGTGGGAGTGCGTAGCACGGAACAATTCGTAGGTATCAAAGTCGGTGGCTTTTGACCCCGACATCATATTAATATTATTAATATGCTGCAAACTAATATAATACAAGCAAAAGGAATCTGAACAGTCCGCCCGGTGTACCGACCCCCAAAAGTTAGACCTAAGAATCTAACGATTGGAGGTCGGTATTTTTATGGCTAAATATAGTTTTGAATTCAAAAAGAAAGTTGTTAAATCATACCTAAATGGCGAAGGTGGTTACACTTATCTTGCAAATAAGTATGGTATTCCTTCTGACAGCAAAGTAAAGCTTTGGATAGATAATTATAATGCTTTTGGTGATGAAGGACTAATGCGTTCTCGCAAAAAAGAAAAATATTCTTTTGAAAAGAAGCTTAATGTTGTAGAATTATATCTATCAAGTGAAATCTCATATCAGGAATTAGCAATTCAGGAAGGTATAACTAATCCGAGCATGATTACTAACTGGGTTAATCGCTTTCGTACTGCAGGTCCTGATGCTTTGAGATCTCACAAGAAAGGTCGGAAGAAAACATTGGATAAACCTAAGATAGATAATAAGCCACAGGTTCAAGATGATAGAGTTGTCGATAATAGTGCTGAACACGTAAAAGAATTAGAGGATGAGCTCCTAAAATTAAGAATCGAGAATGCATTTTTAAAAGAACTGAGGAGACTGCGTTTAGAGGACGAAGCAAAAATGAGAGAACGGCAAAAATCATCAGCAGTCTCCGAAGACAGTTCAAATTAAAAGACCTTCTCTCATATACCGGTATGCCAAAAGCCACATATATGTATTGGCAAAAGCGTTTTGATAGAGGAAACCCAGATCGGGAAATTGAGAAAAAAATACTTGAGATTCGTGAAGAACATAAGGATTACGGATATCGTAGAATCCTTGGAGAACTTCGAAATCAGGGATATTCGATAAATAAAAAGAAAGTTCAACGCATTGTTCAAAAGTTCGGACTACAGGTAACATCATATACTCGTAAGAGCAGGAAATATAGTTCTTATAAAGGAAAGGTTGGGACTGTTGCTCCTAACAGGATTTGCAGGCGTTTTAATACACATATTCCTCATCAGAAAATCACTACTGATACGACTGAGTTTAAGTATTATGAAGTTGATGAGAAAGGACGTATGACTATGCATAAGCTTTATCTGGATCCGTTTATGGATATGTGCAATGGCGAGATTATAAGTTATGGAATTGACAAGAAACCTTCTGCTAAAAATGTAATGGACGCTTTGAATGAAACAATTGAAATCACGGCAGACTGTCCATACAGAAGAACCTTTCACTCTGATCAGGGATGGGCTTACCAGATGAAGGCATACTCCCATAGACTAAAAGAAGAACGAATATTTCAAAGTATGTCTAGAAAAGGAAACTGCCTGGATAATTCTGTAATGGAAAACTTTTTTGGACTACTCAAGCAAGAAATTTACTATGGTGTCGTTTATTATAGCTACGAAGAATTAAAATCAGAGATAGAACGTTTTATAAAATACTACAATGAGAAACGAATAAAAGAAAAGTTAGGATGGATGAGTCCTGTTCAATACAGGCTCCATCTTATAGCTGCATAAAGGAAAACGAGACGACCGAAGTCGTCTCGCAAAAGTCTAACTTTGAGGGGTCACCTCACCTGGCTGACAATTCGGATTCCTTTTTATTATTTATTCTGATTCATTATTTATTCTTTATTATGATTCATTATTTATTATTTATTCTAATTGTTATTTAATATTTGTTTTTATACCAGCCAGCTTTAAATGCTTCAATCTTTTAGTGTGCCATATCAACTATATGAGTGGTTACTTATATAAGCCAGCTTTAAATGCCTCAATCCCAGGAAATACTGCAGCCTGGCCAAGCTCGTCTTCTATTCTTAGCAATCTGTTATACTTTGCCACGCGTTCTCCCCTTGATGGTGCTCCCGCCTTTATCTGTCCCATATTAAGCGCTACCGCCATATCAGCTATTGTTGTATCCTCGGTTTCTCCAGAACGATGGCTGGATATTACTATATATCCTGCCTGTTGTGCCATTCTTACTGCCTTTATCGTCTCTGATAATGTTCCAATCTGATTGAATTTAATTAGAACGGAATTCGCACAGCCTGACTCTATTCCCTTCCTTAATCTTTCTGTATTCGTCACAAAAAGGTCATCGCCCACAAGCTGCACACGTTTTCCCAATCTATCAGTAATAACCTTCCATCCTTCCCAATCTTCTTCGTTTAATGGGTCCTCTATTGATATAACCGGGAATTTGTCGATAATTTTAGAGTAATAATCGACAAGTTGTGTGCTATCCCGCTTTATATCTGAGGTTGTGTTTATTGTATCAGGTGTATTTAACAGCACATTTTCATTATTTTTGTCTACATTTTGTTTATTTATATCTACATTTTCTTTATGAATATTATGAGTTTCTGTAGGAGCTTCCAATGTTAATGTTGTCTGTTTTAAAGCCAGATTATTATTGTTACCTGACCGCTTACACATAGCCGCATATTCCCTTGGGAACTCATAAAGCCCACTCTCAATATTGTATAATTCGGAGGCCGCTGCATCCATGGCAAAATATATATCTTTTCCCGGCTCATACCCTGCTGTTCTTACAGCATCCATAAGAAGTTCAAACACTTCAAAGGCATCTGCAACATCCGGTGCAAATCCTCCTTCATCACCTACGGTAACTGCATATCCTTTTTTCTGTAATATTGTTTTCAAGGAATGAAACACCTCTGTTCCCATTCTAAGTGCTTCTTTAAAGCAGCAGGCACCTGCCGGAACTATCATATATTCCTGAAAATCACTACCAACTGCATGTCGTCCACCATTAATTATATTCATCATAGGCACCGGCAAGGTTGTCGCAGCACTACCACCAATATACTTGTACAGCGGCATATGCAGTGAGGCTGCCGCGGCTCTTGCACAGGCTATTGAAACTGCAAGGATTGAATTAGCCCCAAGTCTCGACTTATCCTTTGTTCCATCCTCTT
>CAKRKK010000145.1 GCA_934358235.1 uncultured Lachnospira sp. | reverse complement strand
CAGTAACGGGTGGAGTTGAACACGCAGTTATAGCAATAGTTGACCAGCGTGATGAAGAAGTAACAGAAGAAGATAATACTATAAGTTCACTTCCGGATTTAATATCGAAAGGGACTAAGGGAGTAACTGATAAGCTTAAGCAGTTTGCTAATGAACACGCACCTGTTCTTTCATCAATGGTTGATACAATGATGAATGGTGTTAACTATGGAGAAAATGTCAAGAAATATACAGTACAGTTTAACCCTGAAACCTTGAAGCTAAGTGCGGGTATTAACGAAGAAGCAACCAAAAAGAGTGTGGATAAAGATAAAGGACAGGTTGAATATACTTCACAGGGGGCGAGATATACACTATCTGTTATGTTAATATTTGATGAATCAGATGCAGTTATGGCACCTGAACATTCAGTATCCAAGCAGATGGAGGGCTTTATATCAGCTATAAGTAATCCAGCTACAAGTAATATAATATTTTCGTGGGGTAATATGAGCTATGAGGGATATTTAGAAAGCATAGATGGAAAGTATGTTATGTTCAGTAAAGAAGGTATGCCAATAAGGGGCCAGGCAGAATTATCAATAATATGTACAGGCATATTTGGAGAAAGCCAGATATCACAGAATAATCCTTTCGGAATGTGGAAGGGTGCTTATGAAGATATTATTACAGATAGTAAAAGTGAAAAAGGTACAGGTTTGTTTGAATTTATGAAGTGAGGTACATATGGAATATAGTGACATATTAAATAAATCAAACAGTTTAATAAACAGGTCTGTACAAAAGGCCGTGTTGTGTATTAAAGATGTTGATCTGGACAGATACGCTGATAGTACCAATGAGCTTGCAAAGGCAGCATTACAGCTTCAAAAAGCTTATAGAAGCACAGGATTGTCGGACAGCACCTTAAAAAGTACAGGCTATAAGATGATTAAAGTACAGTTCAATCCACAGGAGCTTACATTTAAGACACAGCCACAGACTAATGGTAAAAAGAATGGAAGCCTGTCAGAGGATAAGACATATGCTGTCCAGACGATAATGGGAGTAAAGCTTATATATGAGGATATTAAGGCAGAGGATGCCTTTATATGGGAAAAGCAGAATACCCTTATGTCAGGAAGTACTAAAGAGCGTTTAATGGCAAGTTCAATAGGGATGGCTGTAAGTGACAGGTCAGTAAAGAAACAGATAGATGGATTGTTGTCTTTATTAATGACACCGGCTGCAAGAAATATAGCTTTCTGCTGGGAGAATACCATTATATCAGGAGTATTGCAGTCGGCAGAGGCACAGTACACTATGTTTAGTACAGCAGGCAATCCGATTATGGGATATATTGATTTAAAGCTTGCTATGCATAATGGTAATGACGGCAGTGTTGACAAGAAATACTGGAATAAAGCGTTTGATAAATTATTTACATTAAAGAACAGGAATGTTATAGAAAATGTTACGAATACCATAGGAACAGTAAATAAGCTTATGGAATTTAACAGATAGCAATATATTATTAATTCATATATGGGAGAATAGGCAATGGCACTTTACAAGTATGAAACTTTAAAAAGTGAATATAATCAGTTCAGAGGACCATTATCAGTTATAAAGGTAAACGGAAAAAGAATTGCTGATAATAAAAGTGGATTTATTATTGGGGATGTTCTGGTTGATCTGACAAGCGGATACGAGGCTTCTATTGCCAGCTTCTGTATATACAATTGTTTTGATGAACAGAGCAAGACCTTTAATACACAGGCTTTAAAGAAATATATATGTTTAGGTCAGGAGGTTACTATCCTGCTAGGTTATTCAACACTTGTAAAAAGTGTATTTACAGGCTTTATATCAAAAGTTAATTATAATTATAACAAAAATGATATGCCACATATAATGGTTACATGTATGGATGCTAAAGGCATTATGATGGCGAATATGAATAACAGGCAGCTTGCAGCACAGTGTTATAGTGATGCAGTAAGTGAAATCTTGCAGAAGGCAGCTTATGTAAGGCTTCAGAGTATGGAGGTATTAAAAGACTTAAAGATAAGCAATACTCCAGACAGACTTGATGGTGTAGGTCAGACACAGCACAGAGGCACTATTGAGATGGTTGCGGAAAGTGATTATGAGTTTATTGTAAGGGCTGCTAAAAGATTTAATTATGAGTTCTTCATAGATTGTGGTGACCTGATATTCAGGAAAGCCAAATCATCCAAGCAGACTATATTTGAACTTACACCTGAAACAGATATATATACAATGGATGTGCAGTATGACTGTACAGGTGTTGCAGGGACTGTGGTTGTGAGAGGAACGGATATTGACCAGGGAAAGGTTATTGAGAAAAAGCTGAAAAACAATAATAAGTTTTCGCTTGGAAGCAGTGCTAAACAGCTAGTTAAGAATAATCAGAAGACATACATAGATGCAGGAATTGTATCCTCATCTGATGCTGATAACAAAGCTGAGTATCTTATGGATGAAATATCGTACAGATTTGGTCTTTTAGAATGTGAGTGTATAGGCGTACCAGAGATTAAGCCAGGATATTTTATAGAAGTAAGCGGTTTTGGAGAAGGAATTTCTAATCAGTTCTATGTGGTGAATGTTATTCACAGATTAGACCAGTATACAGGTTTCAGGACAAGAATTATTGCAAAAGCCAATACGTTATTGTAGTTGGTTTAGAATGGAGAATAGATATGGGATTATTTGAAGAACTGGATGATATGGCATTAAACCAGCTAAAGAAAAGTGAGCTTGGTGATAATAGAATATATGGCACAATGTCTGGAATTGTAACGAATAATTATAACAAAGATATGCCGGGAAAGGTATGTATACAGATACAGAACCGTGATAAAGAGGCTAATATATTAAAGTGGGCAAAGCTTGCTATGCCATATGCCGGGAAAAAGTATGGCACATATTTTGTTCCTGAAATAGGAGATCAGGTGCTGGTGGTATTTGAGGACGGCAATATAGAAAAACCATTTGTTATAGGCTGTATACCAACTATTAACAGCACATTTGTTTCCCAGAATGCCGATGAACAAAACCAGCACAAGGTTATAAAAACCAGAAATGGAAATACAATATCTATACTTGACTGCGAAGATGGAGAAGGCGAAAAAGATAAGATTGAAATAAAAACCTCAAAGGAAGAATTGCAGCTTATAATGGATAATGAAAACCATAATGTGGCTATTCAGAATAAATCTAAGAATAATCGTATAAGCATGAATACAGAAAATGGTGAACTTACTATTAATGTAGAGAAAAAGCTTAAGTTAAAGGTAGGCGATATAGAGATTAATATGAATGGAGAAAGCGGCAATATATCAGTAGATTGTAGTAAGTACAAGCTTTCGGCACAAAGCAGCATTAAGCAGGAGTCAGGTGGAATGAACAGCATGGAGGCAGAAAATATTGTTGTTTCTGCTAATACTTCATTAAAAGCAAAGGGCTCAAGTACGGTATCAGTAGAAGGTTCAGTAGTAAAGCTGGGGTAGCATATTAAAAATGCAGTAAATTCGATATGTACAAAACGTGTGCAGAAATGAGGATTATTATGGCAGAAAATGAGAACATAAAGGGAATGAAGTTTCCACCGCAGATTGATGAGGCAACAGGAAGATTTAAGATTTCAGCAGGTGCAGAAAATATAAAAGAGTCTATTTATCTTATACTTATGACACAGAAGAGTGAAAGATGGTTAAGAAGCGGTTTTGGAAGCAATATTCTTAATTATACATTTATGGATACAGGAAGTACGATGTTAAATATTATGTCCAGAGAGCTTTTAGAAGACATAAGCAGTAATGAGCCAAGAGTTACTGATATACACATAAGAATGGATACAGCTTCCAAAGAAGGATGTCTATTAGTGTATGTTGATTATACAATAAAGGAAAACAGCCAGAAAGATGAAATAATCTTTCCATTTTATCTTAATGTGGCAGATGCATAAAAAGTGGAAAAGGCATAGAGAGGGTGTTTTATATGAGGGATGAAGTAAAAATAGATGCAAGAGAAATTAAAGATATATATGAACAGATAAATACCCTTGCAAAAAGCTATACTCCGGAATGGAAGTTTACAACGCAGAATCCTGATATTGGTTCAGTAATCGGAATAATATTTGCTAAGCAGTTTGAAGAAAGTATTAAGCATTATAATATGTTTCTTGATAAATGCCATCTGGAATATATGAATATGCTAGGAATATCACAAAGACCATCTGAGCCGGCAAAGCTTATAGCTGAGTTTAAACCAGTTGCTGGAAGTGATTCGGTCTATATTCCTAAAGGTACAGCACTTGTTGCGCAGACAGAAGATGATGAGGCTATGCGTGTTATATTTGAAATTGACTCGCCTGTGTGTGTGACCTCTGCCAGAATTAAAGCAGTTATTATGTCGGATAAAGAGGCGATGCTTGAAAAACTTGTATACAATGGTGAGGGTGAATTCTGTGATATTGTTCTTGGCAATTTCAATGATTATACAGGTATTAAGAAGCAGTTTGGTATATTCCATAACAGCTTATTTAATCTTTCCGGCAGGGAATTATGTCTTGATATTGAGGGAAATATACCGTTTGCTGATTATGTAAATAGAGGCGATTATTCAATACAGTACCGTGGCAGGAATGGCATAGAAGATGCTGTTGTAAGATGTGATAACAGAAAGCTTTTTCTTACTTTTGATAAAGAATTTAAAAATATTGACACAAAGCAGGATGACAGTTATTTAAGGGAAGTTATAATTACTCAGGAAAAATATAGTGACAATGATATAGTATTTGACAGCATACTTATGGAAAGTACAGGAGAAGCCTGTAGGGCAGATTATGTAAGCAATCATCAGATTGAACAGAATAAAGACCATTTTGAGCTGTTTGGTGATGAACTTGGACTTTATGCAGAGTGTTATATTGGAATGGATAACTACTTTTGCCAGAAGGGGGCTAAGATAACTGTTAATTTCTCTGTCAGTATAAGAGAGCGTATGGTAGGCCAAAGACCAAAGGCAAAAGAAGACTTAAGAATTATTAAGAGAAAGAAATATTACGAATATAATGAGGTTATATCAGATGCCTATGCAGAAAATGTAATATATGAATATTTATCGGAGCAGGGCTGGAAAAGGCTTAATATAGAACAGGAACAGGCAGGTGCTATATTTAATGGTGAATATAAGGGTAATTATGAGATTTCCTTTATAAGTCCTGATGACTGGATAGAAAGTGCCATAGAGGGGTATCGTGGCAGATGCCTTCGTGTACAGCTTATAAAGTCAGAGAACTGTTATATCCAGCCAGCAAGGCATCATCTGCCAGTTATATCCAATATGAGAATAGAATATTCTTATGAGAATAATCCACAGTTACCGGTGTATTATAAGGTTAAAGATTTCTATAGTGAATACGGGGAAAGGTGGACAGGAAGGCCAGTTCAAGCCTTTGCTAAGACATATGTACCAGAGGATGCTTTATATATTGCTCTTGATAAGAATCCTAAAAGTGGTACATTAAGCATATATTTTAAGTTTGCCAATGTTTCCTTTGAAGGAATGGAGTGCAGATTTGAGTATTTTAGTAAAAAAGGCTTTAAGCAGATGTCTGTTGTCGATATGACAGAAGGAGCACAGGTATCAGGACTTGTTACATTTTTAGTACCAGAAGATTTTGTTGAAACACAGATAGCTGGTGTTAAAGGTTATTATATAAGAATTGTTGATGTTAATCAGGTAATAAGAAATATGCAGGCAGAAAAGCCTGTTATTGAAAATATTATTCTTAATGCAGCAGAAGCCCTGAATCTTCAAACTATGGATGAGATGGAGTTCTTTGTTGATAATCCGTCTGGTTATATGGAATTCGGACTTGGCGTGAATAATATATATGATACACAGGTGTGGGTCAATGAGATTGATAAATATTCTCTGGCTGAAATAAAGTCCATGTTGGAAAATAATAGTGAAGCCTGCAGGGTGGAATATGATACAACGGGTAATATAAAGAACTTTTTTGTACGCTGGAATGAGGTTTTGGACTTTACTTTACACAAAAATGAAAGAGTATATGTGTTAGACCGCAACAAAGGAATAATAAAGTTTGGTGATGGAGTTAATAATCCTATCC
>CAKRKK010000144.1 GCA_934358235.1 uncultured Lachnospira sp. | reverse complement strand
GGGTAAAGAAGGGTGTTAAGGGGTTAACACATTTTCTTTCAGGACAGAATACTCTCGAAGAGGTTATATATTCAACCAATGTTGAAAATATGGATGTTATTCTGGCAGGTCCTGTACCACCTAATCCAGCAGAGCTTCTGGATAGTCCTTTATTTAAGGAGACAATCCAGCAGATGCGTGAGGAATATGATTATGTCATAGTAGACACGCCACCTCTTGGTTCGGTAATTGATGCGGCAATAGTAGCAACAGTAAGTGATGGTGCGGTGCTTGTAATAGCTGCTAATCAGATAAGCTACAAGTTCGCGCAGAATGTTATGGAGCAGCTTAAGAAGACTAAGGTTAAGATTATAGGAAGCGTTCTTAATAAGGTTGACTTATCAGAGAATGGATATTATGGCAAGTATTATGGTAAGTACTATGGTAACTATTATGGCAATTATAATAGTGAACAGTCACCTGACAAGTCCTTTGAAAGAGCAAAGGAGGCATCAGCAAGGAATAATGAACGTAAGAAAGCAGCCAATAATCAGGCTCCACAAAGAAAAGGAAGCAGACCTGCGGCAGGAAGTGTTGGTTCAGTAGCAGCAAGAAAGAGTGCGCATAATGCTTCGGTATCTGGAAAGCCAGATAATGTAAATGGTGTGCCACTTAAGAAAAGAAGCAACAGAACGGAAGAGTATGAGGGAGATTTTCTTCTTGATATGGATTTCGATGATAATAAGAAAAATAAATAAAATATATAAAGCAATATTTTAATAAGAGTGACAGAGGATGTGAGAATGTTGAATGATTCTAATAGTACAAGAGATAGCGTTCAGGAGATAATGTTATTTATTATAGATGTGCTGGGCGTGCTTATAGCTTACTATGCCTCAGGAATGGTGTGGCTTATGGTCTACAGGCATATGGAGTTGTGTGACACGTTGACACAGTTAAATGATAATCTGGATACTATACTTGTTGCGGCACTTACAGGAATGTTGTTTGCCAGAGATAAAGGGCGTTTCTTAAAAAGAAGCAGATTTGATGAATTAAAGACTGTTGTTTATAAGGTAGTGCTGTTTGCAGCGGTAGCGGCTATATATGAGCTGGTTACAAGAAGAAGCCAGATACCAAGAGGCGTGTATGTATGTACCGTTATTATAAGTCTTGTTCTTATATATTTTGGAAGAGAGCTTATAAAGAAATATCTTAAGAGCATTGGAAGGAACGAATATAAGGCGTCAAGAGTTATTGCTATTACGATGAAGGATAGAGCTTCAGAGCTTGTTAAGAGCCTTGACAGGGAAGAAGACTGGGTAAGAACACTTTCGGGCTTTATTGTTATGGACTGCGATATGGTCGGTCAGGAAATTGATGGTGTGAAGGTTGTGGCTAATGCACACAGCATGATGACCTATATAAAGAATGAGATAGTAGATGAGGTCTATATAGACGTCGATGAAAATATTAGAAATCATCTTAAGCCTATGGTTATGCATCTTGAGGACATGGGTATAACAGTTCATATCCGTATAGAGGTGCTTGATGGATTTGATGATTATTCCAAGTCATTGGGAATGTTAGGAAATGTACCGGTGGTTACATTTGCTAACAGAGAGTTTGATTATAAGCAGCTTGCGGTTAAGAGATTCATGGATATAATTGGTTCAATAGTAGGTATGGCTATCATGTTTATAGCTATGATATTTGTTGTTCCAGCGATTAAGCTAGAATCAAAAGGTCCGGTTTTCTTTAAACAGAAAAGAGTAGGTAAGAATGGCCGCTATTTCTATATATACAAGTTCCGTTCTATGTATCAGGATGCTGAGGAAAGAAAGAAGGAGCTTCTTGCACAGAATGAAATGAGTGGGCTTATGTTTAAGATGAAGGATGATCCACGTATAACTAAGGTTGGTAAGTTTATAAGGAAAACAAGTATTGACGAGCTGCCACAGTTTATTAATGTATTTCTGGGTGATATGAGCCTTGTCGGAACAAGACCACCAACGGTTAATGAGTTTAAGCAGTATGAAGGACATCATAAGAGAAGACTTTCTATGAAGCCTGGTATCACAGGAATGTGGCAGGCATATGGAAGAAAGACAGTTACAGATTTCGAGGATATTGTAAAGATGGACCTTGAATATATTGATAACTGGAGCATAGGACTGGATATAAAGATATTATTTAAGACAATTGCATCAGTGTTTACAACTGGTGGTCAGTAATTAAACTCCTTGTAAAATGGAGTATGTTACAGGTCATATTATGTTATCGTTTATATAACATATGATATAGAGCCTGCAATATACACGTTTTGCAGGGAGTTTTTTCGTATAATTCATTAATTACGGGTGGGAGGTAATGCAGCCGGCAATATAAAGCTGGTTATGAGATATTTTTTAATTTTTTAATTATTATGTGAGTGTGAAAATGTAGAAGAAAATACAGAAAAAACTGAAAAAAACTGAAAAAACTAAATAATAGTTTGCTAATTGTGGCGTTCATAGAGTATAATGTATTTAAAGAATTATTTTATGTTAATGGAGGATGATGTTATGTCTTATATGGACGAGTACAAACGTTGGGTAGAAAACGTAAAGGATGAGGAACTTTCAGAAGCATTAAAGAATATGGACGAGACACAGGCAGAGGATGCGTTTTATCGTGACCTTGCTTTCGGTACAGGTGGTTTGCGTGGAACTATAGGTGCAGGTACTAACAGAATGAATATATATACTGTTGCCAAAGCATCTCAGGGACTTTCTGATTATCTTGTTAAGTCATTTGATAAACCATCAGTAGCGATAGGCTTTGACTCACGTATTAAGTCAGACGTATTTGCTAAGACAGCAGCTTCAGTATTTGCAGCTAATGGTATTAAGGTTAATTTATGGCCAAGACTTAATCCTGTTCCTACTGTTTCATTTGCAACAAGATATCTTCATGCATCAGCAGGTGTTATGGTTACAGCTTCTCATAATCCATCTAAGTATAATGGATATAAAGTATATGGTGCAGATGGCTGCCAGATTACAACAGAGGCAGCAGAAACAGTACTTGCTGAGATAGAGAAGCTTGATATATTCTTGGATGTTAAGAAGATGAACTTTGATGAAGCTGTTAAGGAAGGTATGATTGAATATATTCCTGACGAAGTTCTTACAGCCTTTATTGAGAAGGTTAAAAGCCAGTCAGTATTGTTTGGCGAAGAAGTTAACAAGGATGTATCTATTGTATACAGTCCTTTGAATGGTACAGGTTATATTCCTGTTACAAGAACTCTTGAAGAGATGGGATATACTAATATCACTATTGTAGAGGAGCAGAGACTTCCAGATGGAAACTTCCCTACCTGCCCATATCCTAATCCAGAGATAAAAGAAGCCATGGCGCTTGGTATGGATTATGCGAAGCGCAATAATGCGGATCTTCTTTTAGCAACAGATCCAGACTGTGACCGTGTGGGTATTGCGGTTAAGGATAAGAATGGTGATTATCAGTTGTTAACAGGTAACCAGACAGGTATGCTGCTCTTTGATTATATATGCGCACAGAGAACAAAGCATGGAAAAATGCCAGCAGATCCAGTTATGGTCAAGACTATTGTATCTATGGATATGGCAGAGCAGATTGCAAAGAATTATGGTGTGAAGGTTATCAATGTTCTTACAGGCTTTAAGTTTATTGGAGAACAGATAGGCTTCCTTGAAAAGCAGGGTAAGGAAGCTTCTTACATATTTGGCTTTGAAGAATCTTATGGTTATCTTTCAGGAAGTTATGTAAGAGATAAGGATGCGGTCAATGGAGCTTTCCTTATATGTGAAATGTTCAGCTATTATGCTACACAGGGTATATCACTTCTTGATAAGCTTAATGAACTTTTTGACAAATATGGTTATTGCCTTAACACTCTTCATTCGTTTGAGTTTGATGGTTCTGCAGGCTTCGAGAAGATGCAGAATATTATGAAGACATTCCACGAAGAAGTGGGTGAGGGCAAGAAGATTGAGAGCTTTGCAGGCAAGAAGATTAATACTGTACTTGATTATAGTAAGGGAATTGACGGACTTCCTAAGTCAGATGTACTTAAGTATCTGCTTGATGGCAATTGTTCAGTAGTGGTAAGACCAAGTGGTACTGAGCCTAAGCTTAAGACATATATAAGCGTTAGTGCTAAGAGCAGGGAAGATGCAGAAGTGGTTGAAAAGAAGATAAGCGACGAGCTTAGCCAGTTCTTTGCATAAGATACTTTTAGCGAATGACTCGATGAATAGATGAATAATTAAACAACGGGTAAACACAGGGCTGTCGCACTAAGAAATTAGTGCGGTGGCCTTTTTTATGTTAAGACGATATATAAGTTTAAGTAGTTTCAGGTACGCTTTCGTGGCTTTCGCCTCATTTAGTTTATGAAGGCATTGCAATCTACACAAGGGAAATTTGATTCAATTCGCAAAATAGCAATCTGAGTCATATTTCACAAGCAATTATATATAGCTGAATAAATCTCTATTGGCAGGCAGCCCCCTGATAATTAATAGGATAATTAATAAGATACTCAATCAAAGATACTCAATCAATAATTATTTGCAATTTAGCTCTGATAAGAGTAAGATATAAACGTTTATCAGAATAAATTATTAGAAAGAAAAGCTGTTTTTATGCAGCGGGATTGGAGAATATTGTGGATAGTTTTATATATAGCATTAATGCTACGGTTCCAGTATTTCTGGTTATGGTGTTAGGTGGAGTTATAAGGAAGCTTGGTATTATTGATGAACATTTTGCCAATGTTGCCAATAGATATGTTTTTAAGGTTGCACTTCCAGTACTTTTATTTCGGGATTTATCAAGATCGGATTTTAAAAGCCAGTTTGAACCTGAGTTTGTATTATATTGTAGTATAGTTACTATACTTATGTTCTCACTTGTATGGATATTCACAGAATTATTTATGAAGGATGATACCCAGAAGGGGGCTTTTATACAAGGAAGCTGCCGGAGTAGTGCTGCTATTCTTGGTATGGCCTTTGTTCAGAATATGTATTCAGATACAGGAATGGCACCACTTATGATTGTTGCGGCGGTTCCGCTGTTTAATATATTTGCAGTTGTTGTACTTACATTTAAGGCTCATCCTAAGGAAGTACTTACAAAAGAGGTGGCTTTAAGCCAGAGGGTGGAAACAACCAGCAATAATGAGGAAGTGATAACAGAAAATATCACGATAACAAAGAAAGTGAATCATAAGAAGGATAATATAAAGAAAGCCTGTATAAATATTGCAAAGAATCCTATAATTATTGGAATTGTTCTTGGCTTTATATCTTCAATGCTCAATATGAAATATCCGGTTATTGTTAATAAAACAATAGAAAGCATAGCACAGACTGCAACACCTATTGCACTTATATGTATTGGCGCAGGATTCGAGGGAAGAAAGGCTGTCAAGAAGATAAAGCCTACGCTTGCTGCAACATTTATAAAGCTTATTGGACTTGCAGCGATTTTTATACCAATAGGAGTTATGTTAGGCTTTAGAAATCAGGAGCTTGTTGCAGCACTTATTATGCTTGCATCACCTACAACAGTTACAAGTTATGTTATGGCTAAGAGTATGGATAATGATGAGGTGTTATCATCAAGCATAGTAGTCCTCACAACAGTATTGTCAAGCATAACACTTACAGGGTGGATATTTATATTGCGGGTGTTTGGACTGATATAGTGCGAATTATATATAAGTAATTAGGAGAAATTAGTTGAAAATACAATGTCTGTATGTTATACTTCTAATAGTTATGAACAAAAAGGAGGTATTGTTGTGAAGCATATTAAGACTATCAGCAATCGCGTATTAAAGGATACAATGAAGCACGGTGGATGTGGTGAATGTCAGACATCTTGCCAGTCAGCTTGTAAGACATCTTGCACAGTTGGTAACCAGAGCTGTGAGAATAAGAACAACTAATAATTAACATTAAAGTTAATATGGTAAGAGAAGTAAGAGAGTGTGAAGGCATTTCGACACTCTCTTATTTTCCTTATGTAAGGTGTATGCGTGATCAGGTACAGTATATTATAGTACACTTACCGTAATCAGCATATTCTTGATGGTTATTAGTTAAGATTAGAATTGAGGATTATTTATTTATGATACATCAGTATAAGAATAATGGATATAACATAGTTCTGGACGTTAATAG
>CAKRKK010000143.1 GCA_934358235.1 uncultured Lachnospira sp. | reverse complement strand
GCATAATTCTGCTGATAAACACCTGCACTTACATTGCCATCAGTTGAATCACTTCCATATATGAAATCAACTATTCTGTTTCTTTGATATTGCTCCATAAATATAGGATCTGGTGTAGCAATGATATATACAAGAAATGCTGCAACAAGAGGTACAACTATGAGTAACGCTCCTCCTATTATCTTATAGCTAAGGCCTGCACAGAATATAACTGTAAGAATAATAAAAACTACCATAACTGTTGTTGATAAATCAGGCTCTTCAACTATCAATATTATCGGCACAAGCAGTACTAACGCAAGGATAACAAGAAACTTCCAGGTATTGAGCCTGTCCTTATACATAGTAATAACCTTTGCCAGAAATATAGCCACTATCAGCTTCATAAATTCTGATGGCTGTATCTGGAATGAGCCTATACCAAGCCATCTTTTGGCTCCGTGGCTTTCCTTACCAGCTATCAATACTAGTACAAGTAATAAGTTACCAAGAATATACCACAGCCAATAATACTTTGTTATGAATTTATAATCAACAAATGATATAAATATCATCATTATAAATGCAGCCGCCATACCAGCGCCCTGCTTTAATGTATATTCAGAATTAGCACTATTTACTACTGCTAAAGCATAAGCGCAGGTGACTGCTATAATAATAATCAGTCTATAATTATAAGACCGCATTTTATACTTTTTAAACATAAAATCTCCACCAGCAACAAACCATTTCCGGTTCCAATGTGATTATTTGTCATTATTTATATAATATAAACAACAACAATTACTTTTCACTATTTCTCATATCCTTAATTGGAATATTGGCATATATTGCAGGAACAGAACCATTATCTCCCTCGGTTGATGTTATCTGTATATCCAGTTCTTCTGCATCTATAACCATGTACTTAGAAATAACTTTAATAATGTCATTCTTTATCATTTCCATAACCTCTGGTGAACAATTTGCCCTATCGGAAACAAGTAATAACTTAAGTCTGTCCTTCGCAACATCCCCAGAGCCCTTTTTCTTAAATAAATCAAGTAAACTCATATCTTCTTCCATTCTGCCACCCATGGCTCATATAATAACTATTAGTTTTTCTTGTCGCCCTTAAAAAGTGCTGACAGCTTCTTAAAGAAGCCACCCTTACCATTAAGATCTAAAAATGGTACATCTTCACCAAGAATTCTCCTGCATATATTCATATATGCCTGACCAGCCATACTGTCATCACCAACTAAAGGCTGACCTTTATTAGTTGCAACAACAATATTCTCATCGTCTGGAACAGCACCTATTACATTAAGCTGAAGTATATCATTGACGTCTGCTATAGACATCATTTCTCCCCTGTTTACCATATCCATACGGATTCTGTTTACAATAAGATCCTCTTTATCCTTAAGTCCGTTTGCATCCAGAAGTCCTACGATTCTGTCTGCATCCCTTATTGCAGATACTTCTGGTGTTGTTACAACAAGTGCTCTGTCTGCTGCTACTATTGCATTCTGAAAGCCCTGTTCAATACCGGCAGGACAATCGAGTATTATGTAATCAAAGCCTTCTGGGTCTGCCTTTATTTCATCAACGACCTTAATCATCTGTTCTGGTGAAATAGCAGATTTATCTCTTGTCTGTGCAGTTGGTAACAGGTATAACGAAGGACATCTCTTATCAGTAATCATAGCCTGTTTTAAGCGGCAGTTTCCCTCTACAACATCAACGAGATTGTATACAATCCTATTCTCCAGTCCAAGTACAACATCGAGATTTCTAAGACCTGTATCTGTATCAATCATAACAACCTTTTTACCAAGCTTAGCAAGACCTGTACCTATATTAGCAGTAGTTGTAGTCTTACCGACACCGCCTTTACCTGACGTAACAACAATAACTTCACTCATTTTACTTCCTCCAAAATCAATATACTAAGTAAATAAATACACAATAAATTAATTATGCTTAATTCTGCGCATTAAATCAAGAGTTTTTTTAATTTAATACAAAATAACCCTGTTATTAAAGATGAATATCTTCAAGTACATTCTGTTCAAAATCCTCAACATATATATTGCCTTCATATACATATGCTATCTTTGGCTGAACAACTTTAGCCTTTGCCTTAAGTTTTTTCTTTACAGGGCTGCTGTCAGAGCATCTGGCAATAACGTCTGCTATTTTTATCTGCATAGGTTCCATATTAAGTGCAACTACAAAGGCATTCTCATTTCCATTGGCACCTGCAAATACATTTCCCTTCAGGCTTCCAAGTACTATAACATTTCCACACGCGATTATCCTTCCACCAGGATTAACATCACCAAGAACAACAACGCTGCTCTCTGTTTCTAATACCTGTCCTGATCTTAGTGTTCCCTTATAAAACTGGCATAATGGCTGCGCGGGAACTGATATCTGCTCACCTTCTAAAGGAGAAGCCTGATTACATTTATCCTCCATAACCTTTGCAATAGCCCTCTGATATACCAGATCTCTTTCATCATCGTGATCTACAAGACAAACAATATTAATATCTGTAACCTCAGATATAATATCTATAATCTCTTTTTCCTGTGTATCTGATAATTCCCGTCCTTCAAGTGATAATGCAAGATCAGCAATGCCAAAAAACTTTGCTGAAGCCATAAACTTCTCACGAAGCATAGTCTTAAGCTCTGAAAAATCCACTTTATCGTCAAGCTTAACAGCAATACCATTCTTATTTCCTTTTATTACTACTGAATTATCCAACTATTTCACCTCTTAATTATTATATTATTAATTACTCCATATCATAATATATCTTATATATATCTGCTGTCAAATCTATAGATGTACCAGAAGAATATCCATGCTGTATACAAACAGATACACATATTTCAGGATCATCATATGGCGAATACGTAACAAGTAAAGAATGGTCAGGTTCTTTAGTATTTTCCTGAGCTGTACCTGATTTAGCAGCTATTTTCATTCCAAGCTTTGAAATACCCGTATAAGAATTACCTGCAAGTGTCATACCTTCATGTACTGTATCCCATATATTACTGCCTATTTCAACCTCATGGTCTACCTCTGCTTCATTATCTCTTATAAGATTACCATCAGAATCTGTAATCTTATCTATAAGCGTAAGATTGTAGCACTTTCCAGAGGTTGCAATAGTTGTTACATATCTTGCCAGATTAAGCGTGCTATATTTATGATTACCCTGTCCAATTGCCGATGCAATAGCATTGGTATTGGAAGCCTGTGGTGAGTTTTCTTCTATCTCGACACCTGCCTTTGTAGATAATCCAAGCATATCCGAATATTTCTGGAGTGTGCTTGTTCCATAAGTGCTATTATATGTTCCGTCTTTTCTGCAGGCAAGATTATATCCAACATTATAAAAATAAACATTGCAGGAATCTCTTATGGCTGTGGCTGCAACCTCGCCGCCGTGTCCTGATAACCTCCAGCACTTAGGTGCCGGCGTTACTTTATCAAATGCACCAGAACAATAAAAGGTTGTTCCTGAGGAAATAGTTCCTGTGTCCATACCTGCAATCGTTGTACATGGCTTGTAAGTTGAACCCGGTGCTGTAAATGACTGTGTAGCCCTGTTTATCATTGGTGCAGCCTTGTCATTAATCAGACTGTTAAAGTACTTTGCATCTACCGTTCCTGATAATCTGTTATTATCAAAGCTTGGGTATGAAACCATAGCCAGAATATCTCCATTTTTCGGATTGGTAATAACTGCTGAAGCAGAGCATGGCTGTAGTGCAAGCTGTGCCGGTGTGATTATTTTATTAGTTATTGCATATGTCATAAACTCATATGCGCCAAGGCTTCCAGATGCTAAAGCTGAATATCTTGAGGCTTCATCATTCATATCAAGTGCACCCTGTTCATACAGGAGCATACATATCTGTCTGCCTGATACACTTCCTTCATTTACCATATATTTATACATTTTCTTGTAAAATGCAGTATCATCCCTTAAATACCCATCTATATAATCCAAAAGTGCATCATATGATTCCTGAAGACTTGTATACTGTTCTGACGAAAAAATATTAAGATTAATCCAGTTCTTTGATATTCCATGTGTCAGCAGCTCCTTAAGGCTTGTTCCACTACCTTCCGTCCAGTCCTTATATATACTGTCCGCAGTATCTACATTTGCTGTATTAAATACACCTCTGTCTTTAAGGCTTGTATACACATACCATATATATAACTGCTGCTCCTCACTTAACCTTCCATATGGCGTATCTCCATCGGACAGTTCACTTCTTATCCAGTCCATTGTACTATCCTGCTTTGATAAAAATGCTGAATATACCTGGCTTTCTGTATCGGTGCTCTGTGTTGCAATATGGCTGATGGATACTATATTATTGTCAAGTAATGCAAAATACACCTCTCTTGCAAGTATATATACAGTATCTACGCTTCCATTGGAATTATAAGAATATTTCGTTCCACCGTTTGTCATATAAGTAAGAAGAATCTGCACAAGCTTATCTTCTATTGCATTGTAAAGCTTTTTCTGAAGATTAATATCTATCGTAAGGTACACATCGTTACCCGCTGATGAATCCTCCTCCTCAAGTACCTCTGTTATACGTCCGACTGTATCTACATATACTGTCTTAGAGCCCTTAGAGCCTGCCAGCTCTGATTCCATGCTTTTCTCAATTCCACTTTTACCTACAACATCATTGCTGTCATAGGAATCGCCCAGAGTCTCAAGCTCACTTGTAGATACTGTTCCTGTATAACCTAATATCTGGGAGCAGTATATGCTGTCTACATATCTTCTTATATACTGTTCGTCTACGGTAACACCTGTTAACTCATCTGAGTTTTCAAGAATAGCCGCAACTGTTTCATCTGAAACCTCATTGGCAATAGTAAAAGATATGTATCTGTTATAAGAGTTAGCTGACATATATCTTCTTAAATTAACTATCATAAGTGCATGGTCAACACTAAAGCCATTTATAACCGGTTCAAGGCCCTGTTCCTTAAGCAGCTTTATAGTACCTGCCATTGCACCTCCATCATTAATGTAATTGTCACCAGCTACAGATACCCCATATCTATCACATAATTGTTTGAACAGCTCACCAGCTGAAACATTTCTTTGTTCCTCCGACAGCTCGCTTATTGAACGCTTGCCATAAATATCTCTTAGAAATCTTAGCAGTTCGTTATCCTTTATATTGTATTCATATTTTCCATCTGTGTATACAATTGGAAAATCATTAGAATAAGCATCGCCCTTTTCTTCAATAATTGACAAAGTTTTATCTATTGAAGAATTGAGCATTCTGTTCTTAGTATCGTTATCTTCATACTTTCCACTATCACTTATCCTTACAGCATACGCAAGATCATTATACGCTAACAGTACTCCGTTCTTATCAAATATCCGTCCTCTTGTAGCTGCTACACTCATATCCTTTTGTATTGAACTCGATAAATCTTTTACATAAGACTCTCCATTAATAATCTGAAGTGAAAATAATCTGTTAACAAGTACTCCTATAAGTACAATAAAAATCATTATCAACGGAAAAATTCTGGACTTGAAGAGACTTAGAATATAATCAAATATTTCCTTCATCTAAATTACCTTTTTTCCTTTTCTTCCACTTAATATCAAGCAACGAATCCAGCTTCATCATCGGATAATAAAATATCAGCGCTATTATAAGCGTATATACCATTTCAGGTATAATAAACCTGGATATAAAATAATCTGCATTGAGTCTGTTATGCAGAAGGAAATTGCCTATGTATGACAGAAATTCATAGACAAAATCCGAAAGCATGACCATAGCTAATGGAATCAGGATTTCAACTTTCTCATATTCTTTATAAAACATTCCTGAATAATATCCTATGTATATAAAAACCAATGCTGAAAAACCAAATAATCCTGAAAAGAATAAATCATACATAATGCCTGCAAAAAATCCAACAAACATTCCTTCATTTTTTCCTTTAAAAAAACCAAACAGTACTGGCAATATTATCAACAGGTTAGGAACTATTCCACCTATATCAATAATTCTGCCGAAAGTACCCTGTATAAGGTAAACTACTAAAATTATAACTAATTCTGTTACTTTTCTTTTCATGGCTCTCCTGCCTTTAATTACTGATTCTTCTTTTCTGTTATAATAAGTACTTCCTGAAGATTATTAAAATCAACAGCCGGAACGAGATATCCTGATTGTGTAAGATTATTAGAATCATGTAACACATCCT
>CAKRKK010000142.1 GCA_934358235.1 uncultured Lachnospira sp. | reverse complement strand
TATTATGAGTTTTTTCATATATCCCATCATCCACAATCTGTTCTATCGTTTTTCCAAATATACTTGTGTCCCATATGCCATCAGGATTATCGCTGGTATTAGCCCTGATATAGCTGATAAGATCCTCCGCCTGATTCTTAGTTCCAACAATAGGTGCAATCTCAACATTAATCTGTGTCTTAAGAAGATTTACAGAAGGAACCTTAGCCTTAATCTTAACTCCATACTTACTGCCATTCTTTATTACCACAGGCTCTTCTAGTTCTATCGCACTACGCACCGGCGTTACAACCCCGAAGCCTGACATATTGACCTGCGACATAGCATCTCCAATTCCTTCATATTCTTTTCGCCTTAGTGAAAGCTCTTTTATTGTACTTACAAGCTCATATTCATTTTTTATATCAGTACCCGTAAGTTCGCTTAATATATCATAATATATTCCCTGATTCATATCATAATCAACGCTTACCAGCCCCTGTGCCATATCTACATCGCTTATTGTAAGCTGTTTTATGTATTTGTCCTCTTCATTGTACTCATATTGGTCTGCATCCTTTATCGTGCTTATATCCTCCAGCACCCGTACTGCCGCCTGACACAGCTCCTTTTTAAGCCAGTGGCCTGATGGAAGCACCTCTGTCCAGGCTGGCGTATGAAAATCTATCTGCCTTACCGGAAATTCCTTTAAAATATTTTCAAATATTCTGTTTACATCCTCCTGTTTAAGCTGGTCACAATTAACAGGTATAACCGGCACCTTATACTTTAACGTCATATCCTTTGCCAGCGTTTCCGTCTCCTTGGAATAAGGTTTTACGCAGTTTAATAATACCACGAATGGTTTATTAATATCCTGAAGCTCTGCAATTGTTTTTTCCTCCGCTGGAATATAATCCTTCCTTTCTATCCCGGTTATGCTGCCATCAGTAGTTACTACTATTCCTATTGTTGAATGCTCTTTAATTACCTTTCTTGTTCCTATTTCCGCCGCCTTGGAAAATGGAATATCCTCTTTTGTCCACGGCGTTTTTACCATGCGCTCCACACCGTTCTCCATATGTCCATTAGCGCCTGCTATCATATATCCGACACAATCCACCATACGCACCTTTAGATTTATACCCTCGAAAGGAGATATAAGTGCAGCTTCCTTTGGAATAAACTTAGGTTCAGTTGTCATAATAGTAGTTCCACCTGAGGCCTGTGGCAGCTCATCCGTAGCTCTGTTTTTCTCGTTATCATCAAGCATAACCGGCAGCACACACAGCTCCATAAACCTTCTTATAAATGTTGACTTTCCGGTTCTTACAGGTCCTACAATCCCAAGATATATTTCTCCGTCTGTTCTGTTTTTAATATCTTTGTACATATCAAACCCGGCACCTGTATAAGCTTTATTCCCATCCATAAAAAACCTCCTGAATATACACTTATAAATGTATATTCAGGAGGTTGTATAATTATGCTTTCTAGTAGCTTATAACACCAAATTGCGCAAGTGTATAAAATACAAGTATAATAAGTAAAAGCACAGGTGCTATATATTTAACCATAACTCTGTATATATGTTCTCTTCTAAAAGTCTCACCATTCTTAGAAGCCTCATTGATTACATAATCAGGCTTAGCAAACCATCCAATGAGTATGCAGGTAAGGAAGGCTACAACCGGCAGCAGCAGACTGTTGCTTATAAAGTCACAGAAGGTAAGAAAATCCATTCCAAGTATTGTAACATCAGACCATATACCATTGCCAAGTGAGCAAGGGATTCCAAGTGCAATAGAGAAAATGATTATTCCCACGCAGGCCTTTATACGGCTTATTCCCAGCCTGTCCATAATCATAGAGGTTATTGCCTCCATAACCGAAACTGAACTTGTAAGTGCTGCAAAGAATACAAGAGCAAAGAACAAAAGACCTATAATTCTTCCTGCTGTCATCTGTCCAAATACCTTAGGAAGGGTAACAAACATAAGTCCTGCTCCACTTGCCTGCGTACCTGCCTCACCACTAAATATATATACAGCAGGAACTACCATCATACCTGCAAGAAGTGCAATTGCAGTATCAAATATTTCTATCTGGTTAACTGACTTTACAAGACTTACTTCATCCTTTGTATAAGAGCCATAGGTTATCATAATACCCATTGCAAGACTCATTGAATAAAACATCTGTCCCATAGCTGCACATACAGTTTTGAAGGAAAACTTGCTAAAATCAGGCAGCAGGTAATACTTTATTCCCTGTGCTGAACCTGGTAATGTTACAATATATATACATATAACAATAGCAAGAATTATAAGTACTGGCATAAGAAATCTGCTGACATTTTCAATACCCTTTTCTACACCTGATATTACAATAACAGCTGTAAGTCCTAGAAATATTATAAAAAATACCAATGGTGCCCATTCCTGACTCACAAAGCTGCCAAAGAATGAGTCCTCCATAGCTTCTATATTCTGTCCTGTTGCAAACACAGCAACATACTTTGTAACCCATCCACCTATAACACAATAATAAGGAAGTATAATTACTGGTATGATAAATGCAATCGGTCCAATAAAGCCAAATCTTTTATCCACCTTGCTATACGCTCTTGTAGGACTTAGCTTTGTCTTTCTTCCAATAGCAATCTCTGTTGTCATCAGGGTAAATCCAAAGGTTAATGCAAGTACAATATATACAAGTATAAATATTCCTCCACCATACTGTGCTGCAAGATAAGGAAATCTCCATAAATTCCCCAGTCCTACCGCACTTCCGGCAGCAGCAAGAACAAACCCTATACCTCCTGTAAAACTTCCTCTTTCTTTCTTATTCATAAAAAACCTCATTCCTGCGCATATTTTTACGCATATTATTCATCAAATTCAGCCAGGACATAATATCCCCTGCTTGTTTCGCCAACCTCTTTTACTATGCCTTTTCTTGACTTTAATCTCTCAGAGGTTGAATAATTTCCTGACATGGCAACAGCAGGTTCTATTGTGTAATAATAACTGCTTGGCAGCTTTCCTTCTGTAATCTCCACTTCATCTCCTGCCTTAACAAGATTAGGCCTGCTCATTGTAAATTCCATCTGTCTCATAGCATTCTCCATTCTGCACAGCTTTTATAGATTAATCTTTTCCAGACACTTTATAGTATATTCATCTACCTTATCCCATAAAAGCTGCTTTTTTTCAGCCTCTATATATATCAGGTCATCCATTATACCTTTTGCTGCATCAGAAGCCTCCTTTAATGTAGCTGCATCAGTATATATATCAGCTATGCCAAAATCAAAATCACCACTTTGTCTTACGCCAAAGAAATCGCCGGGACCTCTTAGCTTAAGATCTTCTTCTGCAATCTTAAAGCCATCATTCGACTTATTAAGAATTTCCAGTCTTTGCTTTATCTGCTTTGATTTAGCACCAGTAATAAATATACAGTAGGACTGATACTTTCCACGTCCTACCCTTCCTCTTAACTGGTGAAGCTGTGCAAGGCCGAACCTTTCTGAATTCTCAACCATCATAACTGTACTGTTTGGAACATTAACCCCCACCTCAATAACAGTTGTTGAAACAAGCACATCCGTTTCGCCCTTTACATATCTTTCCATAATCTCATTCTTCTGTGACGGTTTCATCTTTCCATGAAGGTATTCAATTCTTACATCCGGCAGCTCTTCCCTAAGTTTCATTGAATAATCAACAACATTTTCAGCCTCTACATTCTCACTATCCTCGACCATCGGACATATGACGTAAGCCTGCCGGCCCTGTTTCACCTGGTTATTTATAAAGGAATACGCCTTGCTTCTATAAGATGTATCTACAACACAATTCTTAATAGGAAGTCTGTTTGAAGGCAACTCATCTATGATTGATATATCAAGGTCTCCATATAATATGATTGCAAGAGTCCTCGGTATTGGTGTTGCACTCATTACCATTATATGAGGATTCAATCCTTTATCAGAAAAGTTCTTTCTCTGGTTAACGCCAAAACGATGCTGCTCATCAGTTATAACGAGTGCAAGCTTTCGATAAATAACCTTCTCCTGAATAAGTGCATGTGTTCCAATAACTATATCCATGTCTCCAGCTTCAAGTGCCGAATATACCTTTTTCTTTTCTGACTGCTTCATAGAGCCTGTCAGAAGACCAACCTTAAGTCCGATACCAGCTTTATCAAACAGCTCTGTCACAGACTCATACTGCTGATTAGCAAGAACCTCTGTTGGAACCATCATAGCGGCCTGATATCCTGCAAATGCAGTATTCATAAGGGCAAGAATTGCAATTATAGTTTTTCCAGAACCAACATCACCTTGAACAAGCCTGCTCATAGCATGTTTTCCCGACATATCAGCTTTAATTTCATCCCAGGTCCTTTGCTGTGCCTTAGTTAAAGAATATGAAAGTCCTTTTATAAACTCATCTGTTCTTTCGTCATTCTTTATTACATATGAATTGGGAATGCGCTCATTGGCTGACTTAAGATTCATAGTAGCCAGAACAAAAAGAAAGAATTCCTCAAAAGCTATTCTATGTCTTGCCTCAATATAATCCTCCATAGACTCCGGAAAATGTATATTGTGTATCGCAGTATTATGTCCCGACAGATTATACTCATCCATAATGCTATCTGGAATATACTCTGGTTCTAATCCAGCCTGATATTGTTCAACCGCCTGCCTGACAGCTTTAATAACTATCTTATTTGAAAGTCCTTTTGTCAGAGGATATACCGGAGACATATGATTCTTAATTTCATTATATGACGCAATTGTGTATATATCTGGCTGTTCTATAACGTATTCATCCCGCTTTACAGCTATTCTTCCCCTGAACACGTAATGCATTCCTATTCTTAGCTTTGACTTAAGAAATAATGAATTGTACCATATACATTTAATTGTCTCAGAATTCTCATCCTTTATGACAACTGACAATATACTTTTTCTCTCGCTTCCATATATTCTTGGACTTGCCACAACTGTACCTTCCACAGCAACTACCGGCTTGTCACAGGTACCTATAGAATTAACAAAAACAGGCTCCTCATATACAATATAATCTCTTGGATATAATCTTACGAGATCTTCTATCGTATATACAGAAAGCCTGTTCAGATTCGCTGCGGTTTTAGTCCCTATCCCTTTTAATTGTGTAATATCCATACATCAACCTCAGATAATAAACCTCAAACCCTTTATCACTTTACACTTCTATTCGCCAAGATAATAAATGTGATTACTCAACTGATACAATATAATAATATACTGGCTGTCCACCATATTGAAGTTCAACATCAACATCTTCAAACTTCTCTTCTATTTTGGACACTAACTCTTCAGCCTTACTCTCATCAATATCTTCACCATAATAAACACTAATAAGCTCAGATTCATCATCTACAAACTCTGCAAGCATATCTATAAGAGTTTCATCCATATCTGTACCTACTGCTGCAAGACCTTTATCCCCTAAGCCCAGATAATTATCCTTCTTTATTTCCCTTCCATCAATAGATGTATCTCTTACTGCATAAGTAAGCTGTCCAGACTTAACTGTAGTTAACGCATCAAGCATAGCAGCTTCGTTCTCATCTGCTGTTCTTGTAAGCTCGAAATTAATCATGGCTGTTATACCCTGCGGAATAGTCTTTGTTGGTATAACTACCAGCTTCTTATTCTCTATAATAGATGCTGCCTGGTTAGATGCAAGTATGATGTTGCTGTTATTTGGAAGGACGAATATCGTATCGGCATTAATTCTATCCGCTGCATTAAGGATATCCTCTGTTGATGGATTCATAGTCTGGCCACCCTGAATAACCTCATCAACACCAAGTCCCTTGAATATCTCAGCAAGTCCTTCGCCTGCCGCTATAGTTATGAAACCAAAGTCCTTTTTAGGTGCTTCCTTAGGCTTCTGTGCTTCATGCTTTTTCATAGCATCTGCTGCTACTGCTGACTGATATTCTGATTGTGCTATAACCTTCTGGTTATGCTCCTCACGCATATTATCAACCTTCATCTTTGTAAGCTGACCATATTCAAGTCCCTTTTCAAACGCCTGGCCTGGATGATTAGTATGAACATGTACCTTAACAATATCATCAAGATTAACACATACAATAGAATCACCAATAGAAGAAAGGAACTTCTTGAATTCAGCTTCTGTATTATCATCAAAAGGCTTTTCAAGCATAATGATGAATTCCGTACAATATCCAAACTTAATATCTGCATTATCAATAGCTGCACCCTTGCC
>CAKRKK010000141.1 GCA_934358235.1 uncultured Lachnospira sp. | reverse complement strand
CGGTAGATCAGATGGTTGATACAATACTTGAGCTTCCAGAAAGAACAAAGATACAGATATTGGCACCTGTTGTAAGGGGAAGAAAGGGCGAACATAAGAAGCTGTTTGAACAGGCGAAGAAGAGCGGATATGTAAGAGTTATTGTAGATGGAAGCATGTATGAGCTTGCAGATGAAATAAAGCTTGATAAGAATAAGAAGCATAATATTGAGGTTGTTATTGACCGTCTTATGGTAAAAGAAGGTATAAACAAGAGACTTACAGATTCTATTGAGACAGCGCTTAAGCTTGCAGAGGGACTTATGACGGTTGATGTCATAGATGGTGAGCCTATTAATTTCTCACAGAGCTTTTCGTGTCCTGATTGTGGAATAAGCATAGACGAGATAGAACCAAGAAGCTTTTCATTTAACAATCCTTTTGGTGCGTGTCCTGATTGCTATGGACTTGGTTATACTATGAATTTCGATGCAGAACTACTTATACCAGACGAATCATTAAGTATAGATGAGGGTGCAATAGTGGGAATTGGATGGCAGTCTGTAAAGGATGAGGGAAGCTTTTCAAGAGCAATTATGAGTGCACTTGCAAAGGAATATAACTTTAGTCTTGCAACTCCATTTAAGGATTACCCGGATGATATAAAGGATATTATTATAAATGGTACTAAGGGTAAGAGTGTAAAGGTGCACTATAAAGGCCAGAGAGGGGTTGGAGAGTATGATATAGCATTTGAAGGCCTTATTCATAATATGGAAAAGAGATACAGAGAAACTTATTCGGATAGTGCCAAGCAGCAGTATGAGGAATTCATGAGAATAAGACCTTGCAAGGCCTGTCATGGTCAGAGGTTAAAGCCATCCTCACTTGCAGTTACAATAGCAGATAAGAATATATATCAGATAACGGATATGTCAATTGTCAAGCTGAAGATGTTTCTGGATGAGCTTGAGCTTACAGAAAGACAGAAGTTTATTGGTGCAGAAATCCTTAAGGAGATAAAGGCGAGAATTCAGTTCCTTATGGATGTAGGTCTTGATTATCTGTCGCTTTCAAGAGCTACAGGTACACTTTCTGGTGGAGAAGCACAGAGAATAAGGCTTGCAACACAGATAGGTTCAGGACTTGTAGGTGTTGCATATATACTGGATGAGCCAAGTATCGGACTGCATCAGAGAGATAATGACAAGCTTCTTGGAACACTTGTACATCTGCGTGATCTTGGTAATTCGGTTATTGTAGTTGAGCATGATGAGGATACAATGCGAGCTGCGGATTATATTGTGGATATTGGACCGGGAGCAGGACGCAATGGTGGAGAAGTAGTAGCAACCGGAACTGCAGCAGATATTATGGCCTGCAGGGATTCGCTTACAGGTGCTTATCTTAGTGGAAGAATTAAGATTCCAGTTCCAGCACAAAGAAGAAAGCCAACAGGCTGGATAACTGTAAAGAAAGCAAGGGAGAATAATCTAAAAAATATAGATGTAGACATTCCACTCGGAGTATTTACCTGTGTTACAGGGGTATCCGGCTCAGGAAAAAGTTCGCTGGTCAACGAGATTTTATATAAACATCTTGCAAAGTCTTTAAACAGGGCAAGATGTATTGCAGGTGCACATGATGATATCATAGGAATAGAACAGCTTGACAAGGTTATAGATATTGACCAGTCACCTATTGGACGTACTCCACGCTCTAACCCTGCAACATATACAGGAGTTTTTGATATGATAAGAGATCTGTTTGCCTCAACAACAGATGCTAAAGAAAGAGGTTATAATAAGGGACGTTTCAGCTTTAATGTCAAGGGCGGACGATGTGAAGCCTGCTCGGGTGATGGCATTATAAAGATAGAGATGCATTTTCTTCCTGATGTATATGTTCCTTGTGAGGTATGTGATGGAAAGCGTTACAACAGGGAAACACTTGAGGTAAAGTATAAGGGAAAAAGCATTTATGATGTGCTTGATATGACAGTAGAGGATGCTGTGGATTTCTTTGAAAATGTTCCATCAGTAAGAAGAAAAATAGAAACGCTTAATGACGTAGGACTTTCATATATTAAACTGGGACAGCCTTCAACAGAACTTTCAGGAGGAGAAGCACAACGAATCAAGCTTGCAACAGAGCTTTCTAAAAGAAGTACTGGAAAAACAATATAT
Organism: uncultured Lachnospira sp.; assembly: GCA_934358235.1. Classification (GTDB taxonomy): domain Bacteria; phylum Bacillota; class Clostridia; order Lachnospirales; family Lachnospiraceae; genus Lachnospira. The sequence goes on along the minus strand of CAKRKK010000141.1, from coordinate 4,126 downwards.
ATTCTTGATGAGCCGACAACAGGACTGCATTTTGCAGATGTACACAAGCTTGTAGACATTCTTCATAAGCTTGCGGAGGGCGGTAATACGGTAGTTGTCATAGAGCATAATCTGGACGTAATAAAGACAGCAGACTATATTATAGATATGGGGCCAGAAGGCGGTGACAGAGGTGGAACTGTTATTGCCAAGGGAACACCAGAGGAAGTAGCAAAGGTTAAGAAGTCATATACAGGACAGTATGTTAAGAAGTATTTGTAGAGTGAGTTATAAAATTAAGCATAATTATGCAATTGGCGTAGTTTGCTTAGTACGTATAGTATGCATAGTATGTGGTTACTAAACAGGAGAAATTAAAATGATATCAGGCATTATATTTGATATGGATGGAATTCTTATAGATTCAGAGAGACAGTCGAATGAAGGATGGTTATGGGCAGCTAAGCAGCTTGGCGTTGATATGCCTATGTGGCTAATAGACAGCTTTAAGGGGGCTCCGGCAGAGCTTTGCTGTAAGTATTTTGATGATTACTATAAAGGAACCATAAATTATTGGGATGCAAAGGAGCTTAGGACACAGCAGGTATACAGGATAAGAGAAACAGAGGGTATTCCTGTCAAAAAGGGCGTGAAGGAGGTTTTTGAGTATATAAGCAATAATGGACTTAAGTGCGCGGTTGCAACGTCTACAAGGCGTGAAAGTGCGGAAAAAACACTTCATACAATCGGTGTATGGGATTATCTGGATTCAGTTGTCTATGGCGATGAGGTGGAACACGGAAAGCCGGAACCTGACATATTCTTACGAGCGGCAGAAGCTATAGGAGTTAAGCCTGAGGAAGCAATAGTTGTTGAAGATAGTATTAATGGCATAAAGGCGGGATATGCGGCAGGCATGAGAGTGGTGCATATTCCAGATACTATATCAATAGATGATGATATCAGAAGTCTGACATATACAGTGTGTGATAATCTTTGCGGGCTTATTAACGTGGTAGAAAGCATTAATAAACCAGTTATAAACAGGGAAAATGTTATAAATGTATTTGCAGAGTATGTAAGAAATTATGATCCCTCAGATGGCAAAATTAAGTTAAAGATAGATCATACTTATAGAGTTGCAGGATTATGCCAGAGCATTGCCAGATCACTTAAGCTGAGCGAACAGGATGTGGATATCGCGTGGCTGCTTGGAATGCTGCACGATATAGGAAGGTTTGAACAAATAAAAAGATATGGAACCTTCAATGATGCTGCTTCTGTGGATCACGCTGAGCTTGGCGCAGATATTTTATTTAAAGAAGGACTCATCAGAAAGTTCGCAGAGGGCTATTATGAGAGGTGTGAGAGTGAAGAATGCGAATGTGCGAATGAAGAGCGTAAGAGTGCAGAGAGTGAATATGAGAATGCAGAGCGTGAGAGTGCAGAGTGTGAGTGCGAGAGTGCAGAGAGTGAATGTGAGAGTGCAGAGAGTGAATATGAGAATGCAGAGCTTGAAAGTACAAAGAGTGAATGTGAGAAAGCAGAGCTTGAGAGTGCAGAATGCGAATGTGAGAAAGAAGAGCTTGAGAGTGCAGAGTGTGAAAAGAGATTAGAGGTAGATAGTGGGGAAAGCACTCGTACAGAATTAACTGAGGATGCAGGTCTGCTGGAACTGGCAATAAGACAGCATAATAAGTACAGAGTAAAGGAAGGCTTAAGCAACAGACAGCTTATGTTCTGTAATATACTGCGTGATGCTGATAAAGTTGATATATTTAAGGTTAATTCAGAGATTCCGATGGAGATAATATATGATGTTACTACAGAAGAACTTAAGAATGGTACGATAACGGCAGAAGTGCTGGATAGCTTTTATAAGAATGAAACAGTATTAAAAAGCGTAAGAAAAAGCGCTGTTGACCATATAGTCGGACATATTTCGCTGCTCTTTGAGCTTGTTTACCCTGAAAGCAACAGACAGGCTAAGAAACAGGGATATGTATATAAGCTGCTGGAATTCAGGTCAGAGGTTACAGAGGTTAATGAACAGTTTGCAAAGATGAGAGAGCACGTTGATGAATTTATGAACGGAATTTATGAAAATTAAAGAATAGGCTTGTCATTATATCGCAGGTTTACTATAATAAAGATATATATGTGTTGTAGTTATATTGCATATGCAGATAGGTATAGTTGTTAATGATAAGCTGTAGCAATCCGCATCAACAATTTACAGCAATGTTAACAGTCAGCAGCGAAGTACAGAATGCTTAACAACAAGGAGCAGGCTGCAGATATAAGTTGTATGTGCTGTGAATATTCAAGATGTGGATGTGCAAGCATCAGTATCAGAATAAGCATAGGTACAAGTATTACTGTAATTGTAACCTGTTCTTATGCCAATAGCCCATTCGGTCTGCATCGGTATAGGTACAAGTATTGCTTTAACTGTAACTATAACTATAATTGCAACATGAACTTATGATTAGGAAAGGAACAATATGAATCAGGAAAAGGTTATTGTTATTGACTTTGGCGGACAGTACAATCAGTTAGTTGCACGTCGTGTCCGTGAATGTAATGTATATTGTGAAATATATTCTTACAAAACACCCCTTGAGCAGATTAAGGCTATGAACCCTAAGGGTATTATTCTTACAGGCGGTCCTAATAGCTGCTATGAAGAAGGTGCTCCTACATGTACTAAAGAGTTGTTTGAACTTGGCGTACCAGTACTTGGTCTGTGTTATGGTGCACAGCTTATGCAGCACGTACTTGGTGGAAAGGTAGAAAAGGCTCCTGTAAGAGAGTATGGAAAAACAGAAACATTTGTAGATAAGAGTAGTGCTTTATTTGGAGATGTTTCAGAAAAAACTATCGTATGGATGAGTCATTTTGATTATATTTCCCAGATAGCACCAGGATTTAGGATAATAGCACATACAGCAGACTGTCCTGTGGCAGCAGCCGAGTGTAAGGAAAAGAATCTGTATGCAATCCAGTTCCACCCAGAGGTTCTTCATACACAGGAAGGTACAAAGATGCTTCATAACTTTGTACGAGGTGTGTGTGGATGTGCTGGAACCTGGAAAATGGATGCATTTGTTGAGAATACAATTAAAGAAATACGTGAAAAGGTTGGCGATGGAAAGGTATTACTTGCACTTTCTGGTGGTGTTGATTCATCAGTTGCAGCAGGACTTCTTTCAAGAGCCATTGGAAAGCAGTTAACCTGTGTATTCGTAGACCATGGTCTTCTTCGTAAGAACGAGGGCGATGAGGTTGAAAGTGTATTTGGTCCAGAGGGACAGTTTGATCTTAACTTTATAAGGGTAAATGCACAGGAAAGATATTATTCTAAGTTGTCAGGTGTAACAGAGCCTGAGGCCAAGAGAAAGATAATTGGTGAGGAATTCATCCGTGTATTTGAAGAGGAAGCTAAGAAGATAGGTGCAGTAGATTTCCTTGCTCAGGGAACTATATATCCAGATGTTGTTGAGAGTGGACTTGGCGGTGAATCTGCAGTAATCAAGTCACATCACAACGTAGGAGGTCTTCCTGACTTTGTAGATTTCAAAGAAATTATCGAACCGCTTCGTGACCTATTCAAGGATGAAGTTCGTAAAGCTGGTCTTGAACTTGGAATACCAGAACATCTTGTATTCCGTCAGCCATTCCCAGGTCCAGGACTTGGAATTCGTATTATCGGTGAAGTAACAGCAGACAAGGTTCGTATCGTACAGGATGCCGATTATATTTACCGCGAAGAGGTAGACAAGGCAGTTGAAGCCTACAAGAAGGAAAATGGCAAGGCTCCAGCCTGGATGCCAAACCAGTACTTTGCAGCACTTACTAATATGCGTTCAGTTGGTGTTATGGGTGATGAGAGAACTTATGATTATGCAGTTGCATTACGTGCAGTTAATACCATTGACTTTATGACAGCGGAAAGTGCCCAGATACCATTCGAAGTGCTTCAGACAGTTATGAGTAGAATTATAAATGAGGTGCGTGGGGTTAACAGAGTATTCTATGATCTTACAAGTAAGCCGCCTGGAACGATTGAGTTTGAATAAGAGCCACAAGTCTTGGAACCCGCTAAACAAGCGGCTTCCGAGGCTTTTTCTTTTGCTCTGCTACTAAT
>CAKRKK010000140.1 GCA_934358235.1 uncultured Lachnospira sp. | reverse complement strand
CTATTGAAAGGCTCGGTGAAATTCTTAAAAAACAAAAAGAGTCTCTCTCTGCTAATGATGATTACGAAAGCTTTATCAACTATGACCATGAATTTCATCTTGTTCTCGTGAATTATATTGAAAATGAAGAAATTAATCATATGTTCCAGCGACTTATGTATCTTATCCGCCTTACAACCCAGTCAGCTCTTGAGGTAGAAGGCCGAAGCATAGGAACCGTTGACGAACACGAAGAATATTTTAAGATGCTTAAAGCTGGTAATGGAAATGAAGCATATAGAATTCTCATAAGCCACCTTATGATGCCACTTAATATTGTTAAACCTGAGATCTAAAATCTGATTATAAATAAAAATCCGCGTGAAATATAATGGACACACATTATATTTCACACGAAACTTTTATCAACATTACTTTATTAATTTCCTTCCCCAAAATAATATAAATAAACATCCTCTAAATCTATATCATTGCTGCAGGCATCTGCCATCTCTGGTAATGTATCTCCAACTATCCTTAATGCCAGCCCGTTTCTTCTCTGTCTTATATTTCCAACTCTGTATTTCTTTTGAAGTTCATCAACCTCCTCAAGCTGACAGTTTATTTCTCCCACCTTTCCATACACCTTATCAATTAATTGTACAGGTGAACCAGCTTCTATAATCTGTCCCTCTTTTAACAGAATAACCTTGTCCGCTATACACTCAATGTCACTTACAACATGAGTTGCAAATAAAATAATTCTGTCCTTTGATAACTTAGAAATATAATTTCGGATATGTATTCTTTCTTTCGGGTCCAGACCTGCTGTTGGCTCATCTAATATAAGTATCTTTGGATTTCCTAATAGTGCCTGTGCAAGAAGCACCCTTTGTTTCATTCCACCAGAAAAGCCTCCTATCCGCTTATACGCAGCATCTGTCAGATTCACTATCTCCAGCAGCTTATCTATCTGCTCATTTACTGATATATATGATTTGCTGCCGTTATTATCTACAATTTCTTTTTTCTTAACCCCTTTTATATCAGCCATATATTTCAAAAAAGCTTTGGGCGTGAAATCAGCATAATATCCCTGCTGCTGTGGCATATAACCAATAAATGAGCGGAATTTACTGCCTAGCTTAAGGATATCAACAGCCTCAGCCGTATCTGAATTATCATCACAAAATAGAATTTCTCCCCCATTTTTATCTCTTTTTACATTATCTGTTATCAGATTAATCATAGTACTTTTTCCAGCACCATTAGAACCAAGTATCCCATACACTCCCGGCGTAAATGTATAATTAATACCTTTCAGGGCTTTAACATTTCCATATGTTTTTTTTAAATTCTTTAATATAAGTTTCATTTATTTCCCCCATTCTTTGCCGCTTCTATGTAAAAAAATGTATCCCCACATAATAACAACTGCCAACAATATAATAAAAAACTTTATATATACATATGCATAAATACTAAAAACTCCTGCTATTGACATTAAAAGAATTACTGCCGGAGCATAGAATAAACTTCTTGTTTTAAAAGACAATTCCAGAGCTATAAACATAGAAATAATTATGACTGACAGCTTTGTAATTATATCAAGTATTATATATTGCCATATTTTCATATTGGCAGATATTATTCCAGCTCTGCTTTCCATAAATGTAATAGTTACCAGCGGTGCATTGATATATTTAAATCCATAAAGCTTAGCCATAAAAAATATATCCATAAATATAAATAAAGCCGATACGCCTGTAATTACCGCAAATAATATACACAGCTTCATATTATAGACCTTTGCAATACCTGACCTTGAACATTTAATAAGCCTGTCTACACCTGATTGTTCCTCTTCTATATAATACCCTGAGCTTATGATAACCGTAATCACTATAAGCATTATAATAATTCCAGCTTCTCTTATATAAGAATTGCTGCCATATATTTCATCATAGCCTCTGTCTGACATTGCATATATAACAAGCCCCTTATCCGCCTCAATTCTTTCTTTTCTTTCAGTAATATATTTATATTCGCTTAGAATCTTTCTTTTTTCATTCAAATCTGAATTCAGGCTTTCTGCCTCCATAAAAATATTATGTGCATTTTCATCATCAACAGACGCACCTTTAATATCTTCAATATAAGTTTCTGCCTGACTTATTTCATTCTCATAATTCTGTACATACCCATTAAAGCGTTCCCAGTCATCACCGCCATATTCTTCATATATCCTATCCATCTGTCTTTGTCTTGCCGGGAAATCAACTCTTGTTCCATATATTAAAATAATCTCTGCCAATATAAATGCAATGATAATAAATAGCTTTTTACCTCTTATCAGCAGCTTATAAAGTTCAAAATATACAAATCCAAGCTTACAAAAAACCTTTCCGGTCATTATCTCTATATTATTCTTTACTTTAGCAAAAAGCTGCTTTCTATACGGATAACGTTTAGCATAGGTTAGTGCTGACAGCAAAAAGAAAGCAACAAATAACACTAATGTTATTGTAAAAATAAGAACATGCGAAGATATAGGATAGTTTAATATGTTAATATTCTGATAGTTTTTATGATATGTAGAATAATCTATAATCCTATACAAATTAATATTCGCCAGAATTCTGTTAACAGAATTATTCTGTACTAACAAAGCTGCCCGCCATTCTATAAAAAACAAGCCTCCTAAAAAACATATTGATATATATTTATTATACATAATGTTAAATACAAGGTTAGTAAGCATAGCTATTAGTGCTAATCCTATTCCTGTTTCTAACATATTCAGAAACAATTCTGTAATTATAGATATATTCATACTACATTTAGAATATGAGCTTACGCTTTGAACTGGTGCAGTATAATCAACATAACCATACAATATATTGGATAATATATATATAACTAAATTGAAGGCTATTGTTAATATTATAGCTGTAATTGTTATAATTATATTTCTTCTTACAGCAAGTGCAAACCGTCCTTTTGGTGCACTATACGAAAATAAAATCTCTCTGTTATCATATTCCTTCTGCATATTAAAAAGCATATATAATATTATGAATATAACAAACATAGAGATTAAAGCTATATTATTCCCGTAACTAATAAAAGCTCTTTGATTAACAATCTGTGGCTTTACTTCCCTTAACTTAATATAATCCTTATATATCTTGTTAATATTACGCATTGTATAATCGTTAGCTTTATTAAATATACTAAATTGCTGTGATTTCTCAGCATTTAAAAGTGTGTTTTCAATAAATTCACCATACCCGTTGATGTAATTCATATAGTCTGTTAACTCATCGGATATATTTTTCTTTCCATTTTCCTTTAAATTTTCAATATACTTATCAGCGGTCTGATTGTCTTTTTGCGATAAACTATTAATCGCCACATTATATATATTATTATCAGCCAGATATTCACTTACACCATCTGTTCCGGCACTTTTTAAAATATAACAGAGTACACATAAAATTAATGATATTATTATAATATATATGGCTTTTCTGTTAATAAGACGCTTTATCTCCCCCATATTATGTATCTCCAATTTCTATATTCTGCCACTTACCCTTAATAACCTTTATCGAATTATCCCCATATTTATAATTTCATCAGATAATTGTCCATTATCTATCTCAGAATATCCACAATACCTGCCATCTTTTCCATACACATCAACAATTAATTTATCAGAGCCTACATACAAGGGCATCATATAATCTTCTTTATTAACATATAGTTTTGTTATTATTCTACCCTCCTTAATATTTCCAATGTAAATATCTGTATCCTTTTTATAACTTGTATTTATCATATTATATAAATAATAATCACTATTTGATGAAGCAATAAAGCCAAGCATTGTATCTTCATCACAGGTGAATATTTTTTCTTCGTTTTCAGCAATATTTTCAGCAGTATTGCCAGTAGTCATTGGTATTTCATATATTCCATCAAAAGCTTTCCAATATGCAAGTTTTTCATCAGCCTTCAATGTATATGAGCATATTCCCTCTGCTATTTTATTTGCTCTTTGTCCTGCAATATCCCATTCATATAATTCACTTTTTAATCTTTCATTTCCTACACTTTGTCTGAAGAACACCTTATCCTTACACATTTTCAAATCAAAGATTTCAGCTTTATCACCCTCATAATTGTATACAGTTTCTATTTTGCTATTATCAAAGATATATCTATTAAGTTTAGCTGCATTTTTTTCTCCACTCACACCAATAGCTGCGGAATAAAAAACACAGGAATCTGTCACCACATACGAATAATATATATTAGACATATCTGGCGCTGTTCCTAAATCAAATATTTTCTCGTGTTCACTTCCATCGAAGCTCACCTTGTATAGACTGCATTTATAATTATCTTTATTATATGCAATATAATATATATATCCATTATAATAATTCAGACTTCCCTGCAATACTGTTCCTAAATACGCATCACAATCATCCGGAACTTTCTCAAATGTATGTTCACAATTTATCTTTGAGCACAAAATGGTGCTTTTATCTTTCTCTTTATCTATATACGTTAAGAAATTCCCATTTCTTAAATCTTTGGATAACACATAATAACCCTCCGGTGATTCTGCTACATCACTAGAAAAGTTTAGAAATCCATTTTTATTGCTGCAGGAATTTATATTTATATCTTCCACACCATTCTTCCCACAGGCTGCAAGCATTAATGAAATCGTTAATAAAGCTAGTATTATATTTATTTTCTTCATAGTTCCCCCACACTCGTATAATATCGTATGTATTTATTATAATTTTTAATCAGATATTTTTAAATATAAACTCCGTAAGCGGTCTCTTAACTTGTTAAATGGTAGTTTTTTCATTCCGTAATGTAATCACAACTATATATTTATCATCCTCTATCTTATATTCATACTGTCCATTACATTTTCTAACATTTTCCTGAATGATTGATATTCCATACCCATGCTCTTTATCATCTTTAATCCATTTTGATTTTTCATTAAGAATAGTATTAATAACTGTTATTCGAACATATCTTTTTCCTTCTTGAAATATTATATGTAGTTCTGAAATCTTATTATCATCATTGCTTTTATTCAATTCCTCAACTGAATTCTTCAGTACATTTCCTATTATCAGATTAATGTCAAATGGTGATATATTGATATCATCCTTAAATGTACCCTCTATAGTAACCTTTACATCTGGTTTTAACATACTTATGTAATAATTTAATAATATATTAAAGGTTTCATTACCAACATCACGTACAATATTTATTTTTGCTGCAAATTCATCTTCAATACTATCTATATATTTTATTATTTCATAATCATTATTAGCTTTAGCAGTACTATAAATATATAACAAATGATTTTTTATATCATGCCTGAACTTTTTAGTTTCCTGTTCCTTAACCATAAGCGTCTTATAATACATACTCTGAATCTGATTAAATTGCTCTTCATTCTTTATCATTATTTTTTGTGATTTATTTACAACTATTACATATGCAAATAATATTACAATCACACACAAACTTATAAATGATGGAATTACAAAATACCCAAATACCTGCTTTATCCTTTCATCAATAGAATATTTATGTGTATAATCAGAGAGTGCTATTAATAGCAGCATATATGTTATAGAAATAATATACAACACATAGGCAATATTATTAACTATATTTATATTCTTTTCACTTAATTTCATTTTATTTACTGCCATATATAGCTTATCTTTTAACAGAATCTTTAATAAGTAAATTATAAATATAATAGACAAGTCAACAATTTGCTCTATTACGTTTTTATATATATTCTTTGTATTTAACGGATCCATAATTGTAACTATTGTCTGAATAATCTGCCACATTACATAAACACTTACAAAGTTTTTTATTTTTTTACTACGCGTATCTTTATACATCAATGAAATTGTTATTAACGTCAAAAAATCCCCTAGAAACTCTATTGGTAAGTATTTATTCAAAGTAATATAACTCATAGAATATATTAATATACTTATTAAAATCCACCATAATCTTGTATACTTATTTTCCGAAATAATATAAGTAAATAACATACAGCACAAAAATGAAATAATGTACTTAATTACCGCCAAAATAATTATCCCCATATTAAAGTCCCCTACTCTTATTTTATTCTCGTATATTTCAAATCACTTTCTATATATTTTTCCATAAATTCTTTCTTGCACCGCCTTGATACGATAAATATTTCATCTGATATGATAACTTTTATTTTTTCTGATAATTCAATCTCTGCTC
>CAKRKK010000139.1 GCA_934358235.1 uncultured Lachnospira sp. | reverse complement strand
TAGTCAAGTATGCACAGACGCTGGATGGAAAGATAGCCACACACAATGGTCTGTCTAAGTGGATAACAGGAGAAAAGGCCAGAGAACGTGTCCATATGGACAGACATAGATATTCAGCAATTATGGTAGGTGTAAATACAGTTATAAAAGATGATCCTATGCTTAACTGCAGGTGTCAGGATATAGAGAAGCCTCATAATCCGGTAAGAATAGTCTGTGATACCAGACTTAGAACGCCGCTTGATAGCAGGCTTGTTAAGACAGCCAGACAGATACCAACCTGGATTGCAACAGGCTGTACCGATGATGAAAGAATAAGCAGGTATGTGGCAGCAGGCTGTGAAATCCTACAGATTCAAAACAGTACTAATGAAATTGATATAACAGAGCTTATGCAGCTTATAGGACAAAGAGGAATAGACAGTTGCATATGTGAGGGCGGTGCCAGTCTTAACTGGAGTGTGTTAAACAGTGGACTTGTACAGAGAGTCCAGGTATATATAGCACCAAAGATATTTGGAGGAAAAACTGCACCATCTGCTGTTGCCGGAGCAGGCATTGACAGTCCGGACGAAGCGATAACACTTGATGATTATACAGTTACAGAATTAGGCAAGGATATTCTTATAGAAGGAAATATCCATCATACAGGAATATAAAGCTGAAACATAGATTAAAGAATAAATAATGAAGGCTGGTGGAAAATGTTTACGGGAATCATTGAAGAAATCGGACATGTGAAAGAGGTGAAAAGAAACACATTTTCACAAAGAATAGTGATAGAAGCATCAAAGGTTCTGGAAAAAACTAATGTTGGCGACAGTATAGCTGTAAATGGAATATGTCTTACGGTTACAGAGCTGGGAAAAGGCAGCTTTAGTGCAGATGTTATGCCGGAAACAGTTATGAGAACCTCTTTAAATAATATTCGTGCCGGAATGAGAGTTAATCTTGAACGTGCAATGAGTGCAGAGGGGAGATTTGGCGGACATATAGTATCCGGACATATAGATGGAACAGGAATTGTAGCTGATATACGAAAGGATGACAATGCTGTATGGTACAGAATAAAAGCAGATGATAGCATTCTACGATATATAGTTGAAAAGGGTTCAATAACAATAGATGGAATAAGTCTTACGGTAGCAGTAGTTACTGATAAATATTTCGAGGTATCAATAATTCCTCATACGCGTATGGCAACAACGCTTAGTGAAAGACGGATTTCGGATATTGTAAATCTGGAGACAGATATAATAGCCAAATATGTTGAAAAGCTTTCGGGTGTTTATGCAAATAATGATAATAGAGCACATAAGAAAGAAGGTAGTGTATTGACGAAGGAATTTCTTATGATGAATGGATTCTAAGTTTAATGTTTTGATATTGGAAAATATGACACCTACACCATAATATAAAGCTAAGAAGGGAGATGCAATATGTTTGAATTTAACACAATAGAAGAGGCAATTAATGATTTAAAAGAAGGCAGAATCATTATAGTAACAGATGATGATGACAGAGAGAATGAGGGTGACTTTATATGTGCAGCGCAGTACGCAACAACTGAGAATGTCAACTTTATGGCGACCTATGGCAAGGGACTTATATGTATGCCTATGAGTGAGGAAATAAGCAAAAGACTATATTTTCCACAGATGGTAGCTGATAATACAGATAACCATGAAACAGCATTTACGGTATCAATAGATCACATCAATACAACAACAGGCATTTCGGCTGAGGAAAGAGGCTATACAACAAGAGCAGTGGTAAGCGATGATGTAAGACCGGAGGATTTCAGAAGACCGGGGCATAACTTCCCACTTGTGGCAAAGAAAAATGGAGTGCTTGAAAGAAACGGACATACAGAAGCTACTGTTGACCTTATGAGAATTGCAGGACTTAAGGAATGTGGATTATGCTGTGAAATCATGAAGGATGATGGAACGATGATGAGAAGGGATGATCTGATAGAGCTTGCAAGAAAATGGGGACTTAAATTTATCACGATAAAAGACCTGCAGGAGTACCGAAAGAAGAATGAGAAGCTGGTGGAATGCGTGGCTGTAACTAAAATGCCGACAAAGTATGGAGAGTTTATGGCTCATTGTTATATAAATAAGCTGAACGGTGAACATCATGTAGCACTTGTCAAAGGAGATATAGGTGATGGAAATAACCTGTTGTGTCGTGTTCATTCTGAGTGTCTGACTGGAGATGCATTTGGTTCACTTAAGTGTGATTGTGGACAGCAGCTTGCATCAGCCATGACGCAGATTAACGAAGAAGGTAGGGGAGTGCTTCTTTATATGAGACAGGAGGGAAGAGGAATAGGCCTTGTAAATAAGCTTAAGGCATATGCCCTTCAGGATCAGGGAATGGATACACTTGATGCTAATATAGCGCTTGGTTTTCCGGGTGATATGAGAGAGTATTACATAGGTGCACAGATATTAAAGGATCTTGGAGCTAAGACATTAAGACTTCTTACCAATAATCCTGACAAAGTATACCAGCTATCAGACTTTGGTATGCAGATAAGCGAAAGAGTTCCAATTAAGATGGAAACAACACCTTACGATGGCTTTTATCTTAAGACAAAGAAAATAAGAATGGGACATATGTTGTAAAACAGATATTTATAAAATAAAAATAAAACAAAATAGGAGAATAAAGTAATGAGAGTATTAGAAGGAAAGTTAGTAGACAATGGAACAAGAGTAGGTATTGTAGCAGCACGATTTAATGAATTCATAGTATCAAAGCTTATAGGTGGCGCACATGATGGTCTTGTAAGGCACGGTGTTAGTGAAGATAATATTGACCTTGCGTGGGTACCGGGCGCATTCGAGATTCCACTTATTGCATCTAAGATGGCAAAGAGCGGAAAGTATGATGCAGTAATATGTCTTGGAGCAGTTATAAGAGGAGCAACAAGCCACTATGACTATGTATGTGCAGAGGTATCTAAGGGAGTAGCCAATGTTTCATTAAATTCAGATATACCTGTTATGTTCGGAGTACTTACAACAGATACAATAGAGCAGGCAATAGAACGTGCAGGTACTAAGGCAGGTAATAAAGGCTTTGAATGTGCTGAGGGAGCAATAGAAATGGTAAATCTTTCAAGAGAGCTTGAAATGCATAATGAATAAGTGATATATAGGCGGGATTGTGTGCTATGCTCACAATTCCGCTCTTTTGTCTGCTTACAGTTTGTTTATAGTGTTCATAGTGTTCATAGCTTATTTAGTATTTGTGCATATAACAGAATGGTGTATAATAATTTAGAGTACAGCAATGGAAATATATATGTAATAATATCAGTTAAACAGGAGGGGTTATATGGCAGAATTAAAGTGTCCTCATTGTGGACAGGCATTTACAGTAGACGATACAGAGTTAAGTTCAATCGTACAGCAGATAAGGGATAAGGAATTCGAAAAGGATCTAGGAAAACGTATATCCGAACTGAAGGAGCATATGCTAAATACTCACAGACTTGAGCTGGAAGCTAAGGAAAATGAGATTAAGCTTATGAGTCAGAAAGAGTACGATAAAGAAATCCAGAAGTTAAAAAGCCAGCTTGAAAAGGCAACAGACAGGGCAGTGCAGCTTCAGGCACAGCTTGATGGTAGTGAGGATAAAAAAACAATTGCCGTAATGGAGGCTGTTAAGAAGGTTGAAGATGAAAAAAGAGAGCTAGAGAGCCAATTGACACAGGAAAAGGATAAAGGAAAGCTCCTTTTAGAGCAGAAGGATGAGCTGATTGCTTATTACAGGGACCTTAAAACAAGGATGTCTACGAAGATGGTTGGTGAAACCTTAGAGCAGCATTGTGAAATACAGTTTAACCAGTTAAGGGCTACGGCCTTTAAGAATGCATATTTTGAAAAGGATAATGACGCAAGAAGCGGAAGCAAGGGCGATTATATATACCGTGAAACTGATGAAAATGGTGTTGAGCTTATATCCATTATGTTTGAAATGAAAAATGAAATGGATGAAACTGCAACTAAGCATAAGAATGAGGATTTCTATAAGGAGCTTGATAAGGACCGTAAGCAGAAGAACTGCGAATATGCGGTACTTGTTTCAATGCTGGAAAGTGACAATGAGCTGTTTAATGCAGGAATTGTTGATGTTTCTTATAAATATGAAAAGATGTATGTTGTAAGACCACAGTGTTTTATACCAATTATAACTTTACTCAGGAATGCGGCCATGAATGCCATGGAGTATAAGCAGGAGCTTGCAGTTGTCAGAAATCAGAATATTGATATTTCTAATTTTGAAGAAAAGCTTATGAATTTCAAGAGTGATTTCAGCAGGAATTATGAGATTGCACATTCTCATTTTGATAAAGCTGTTGATGAAATTGATAAGACAATCCAGCATCTTGAAAAGGTTAAGAAAGAGCTGTTAGGTTCTGACAATCAGTTAAGAATAGCCAATAATAAGGTAGATGAAGTAAGTATTAAGAAACTTACAAAAGGTAACTTAACAATGCAGGAAAAGTTTGAGGAATTAAAGAAAAAACAATAATGAATCAACAATAATCAGTCAGGAAAACATTGTATAAGAGGCTGATGAAGTAAAAGTTACAAAATAAATATAAAGTGGATACTTTTTCTGTACTAAGCACAATAAATCGCTAGAAAGAGCTGCCTGATTACAGTATTATTATAAATAACAAAAATAGATGGGTTGTTTATAATAAGGAGTAAGTTATGGCAGGTTCACGTAAAGGAAAGATTGATATGACAACAGGTCATATCATGAAAAATATCATACTATTTGCGATACCTATTATTATAGGAAATGTTTTGCAGCAGTTATATACAACGGTCGATGCACTTGTAATAGGTAAATATTGTGGTGATACATCCTTAGCAGCGGTTGGAACAAGTTCACAGCCGGTTGAAGTATTATTATGTGTTTTCTTAGGAATAGGAACTGGTGTGTCCATTCTTATATCGCAATATGCTGGTGCAAAGGAATCCGATAAGGTGGTTTCAATATGTGGAACCTCAATAACATTTATATATATTATAGGAATTCCGGTTGGAATTCTTGGCTGGTTTGCAGCACCGTATATTCTGGAATTTATGAAGGTTCCGCAGGATGTATGGGATGCTGCACTGATTTATACGAGGTTAGTATTCTTAGGTACGCTTGGTAATCTTGGTTATAATATGAATGCCGGAATATTAAGAGGACTTGGGGATAGCAAGGCTTCATTATGGTTTCTTGTTGTATCCTGTATTTCCAATATAGTGTTTGATTTAGTATTTGTTGCAGGCTTTGGTATGGACGTAGCAGGTGCAGCACTAGCTACAAGTATTGCTATGTTTATTTCATGGCTTGTAAGCATTGCCTATATAAGAAAGATGTTTCCAGAGATTCAGTTTACATTCCTGCCTAGAAGATTCTCGGGAAAAATGATGAAGGATATTCTGGCTATTGGTCTTCCAGTTGGACTTAATAATTCATTGTATTCATTAGGACATGTTGCATTACAGACCTTTAATAACTCACAGGGGGCTATATTTATGGCTGGAGGTGCAGTAGCAGGAAGAATTACGGGCTGCTCTAATATAGCAATTACCGGATTATCTTCGGCTGCCACTACATTCTCAGGACAGAATTATGGTGCGAAGAAGTACGATAGAATCAAGGAGGGACATTGGAGAATACCATTATGCTCAGGAGTAATTACTCTGAGCTTTGGATTATTCTTCATTATGATACATAGACCTCTTATACGCTTCTTTTCATCAGATGAAATGGTACTGATGTATGCAAGCAGACATATTGTTGTTATGTTGTTATCACAGTGGTTTTTCGCTATCTTCAACTGTATAATATCTATTGTCAATGGAACTGGAAAGGTGCGTTATACTACTATTGTTAATATTCTTATGCTTTGGGCAGTCAGAATTCCAAGTGCATATATTATCAGCAAATATTTTGATGGAACCTGGGTAATGCTGTGCTTCCCAATTTCCTTCAGTTTTGGAATGTTTGCAATGATAGGTTATTATCTGTTCTCTCCAGCCTGGAAGGAAGTTATGAAGCTGGCAGAACAGGGGAAAGCATCGAATTGATAAAAAATGATAAAAACGTAATAAATATCGTGAGGATTTCGCACTAAGCGAAATCCCCACGATATTTTATTTTGTATTTCTGTCTGCTTCTATTACTGATTGAATCTGTTTCATAAGGGCATCATAGTTATCCTTATTGTCAATTCCTCCAAGCATTGGGTCACCTACAATATTACCATTTCTGTCAACAAGTATAGTTGT
>CAKRKK010000138.1 GCA_934358235.1 uncultured Lachnospira sp. | reverse complement strand
TCTGGTTTATCAGCATTTGTAACAGTATCTGCTTTGTCATCGATATATTCTGTATTGATGGGAATGCATATATCATTAATATCAATATTATCTGATGAAGCTTCATCAGAGGTATTATTTGTGTTATCATTATGTTTATCATTGTCAGCTTCGCTGTTATCATTACTATTTATATAGCTTTTCGCGAGGTCGCTAATAACTCTGGTAGTATCAATTAGTGTATCATTATTATTATCACCTATAATATTCCCTAGATTTTCTGACATATTATAATCCTTATATTCTATAGCAATCAGATATCCGCTTATTATGAAAAGAGAGGCAATCCACATAACAAGAAATATTACCTTTGAACCTGGAACAACAAATAAAAGAACCAGAAAAATAATAGGAATTATAAGCATGGCAATCATACCATATTTAATTCTGTCTTTATTGTGTTTATGTTCCTTTTCGTAATAATCGCGGATCATATCAACTGAGCTGTCTAATACAGCCGGTTTTTTAACTCTTGACATTTTCAGTCTCCATTCTGCCAGTAAAGGCTTGTTTTACATCATTTTAGTGTCATGCATACGATGGTGCATATAATGATTCAGTTTCATAAAAGGCTTTCTTAAGAATAGACCAAGGATTAATGTGCCAATTACAAAAAGCATAAGCTGTCCCATTAGTATGAAGTAATCATATCTATAAAAGCCGCTTATACATTCTCTTATGGAATTAATAGCATAAGGGAATGGGAAATATATATACACGTTTCTAAAGAAAGCAGGTAGCAGTTCTATAGGATATGTACCACTTGAGCCTGCTATCTGAATAACAACAAGTACTACAGCAAGAGCTTTACCAACATCACCAAAGGATAATGTAAGTGTATATATAAGTAATGTAAATGCAAAGCTGACTATAGAAGCTGTTAACATAAATATTCCCGGATGTACGCAATATATCTTTAATAGATATAGGTCACCAAGTACGGTTATTACTGCCTGTATCTGTCCCATAAGCCAGAATATCATATAACGTCCAAAATACTTTTGTGTAAGTGTTGCATGCTTAAACTCATCGAGCTCATCAGGTGATGTCTTTACTAATGCTGTTAATAAAAGTCCTCCTACCCAGAGGGCAAGTGTTGTATAGAATGGTGCAACTGCAGTACCATAATTAACTGCTTCATATACGTTCTTAGTGGTAACCCTGACAGGTGAAGAGAAGAATTCTCCATATTCAGAGGAATCCTTATCTAACAGTTTCTGTACAAGCTCATATTTGCCGTCAGCTTTTAACTTATCCAGCTCATCAGTTGCCTTGTTGAGAGTATCTTTAATACTGTCAATAAGGTTCGACATAGTATCAAGTGTAATATTAACATTCTCAAGAGTATTGTCAGCCCCGTTTATAATTGAACTTACGGAGGAGAGATTACCAGAGGCATTAATCAATGAATTGTATATTGAATCAACAGAGCTTCTGAATAAATTTCCTGCCTGCTCCATAGAACCATTGATATTAGCAGTAAGTATATTGTTTAATGACTTAATACTTGTTTCACATTGTGTAAGTGCATTGTCAAGATGTGTAAGAAGAATCTTTGAATCAGCGCTGGAATCAGCATATAGCTGTGTAAAGGTGTTAAGTGTCTGTGAGGCATTCTTAATCAGCTTAGGCATTAAGTCAAGTGAGCTTATCAGACTATCATATAATACCTGATTGGCACCTCCCATAGCTGCATCCTGTTCCTTGAAGTGTTCAAGTATTGGCTTTAATGTATCAGATAAACGTATTGTTGCATCGTAGGCATCATCTATGCGGCTGTTAAGCTTATTAAGTGCCGTAATAATCTCCTGCTTATCAATACTACCGTTTAACTTATTATTGCTATTTACCTTGTTTTTTAAATCAGATATTCCATCCTCTATATCTTTATTAATGTCAGTAAGCCTGTTTAAGGAAGTATTAATGTTAGTTACATATTGCTCAACTACTTCCTCAGCAGATGCCTTAGAGCTGTTAAGCTTTTCCTCAGACATATCGCTTTGCACGTTACCCACTAGAGCATCAGTTTTCTTAAGTGTATCAGATAATCTGTTATTACTTTCGCTAAACTGGCTTATTGCAGAATCATATTCTGATATATTAGCATTAATATCCTGAAGCTTATCTGCTATATCAGATAATACATTATTTTTAGTAAGCGAATTAGCATCAGTTGAATCCAGGATAGTAACTACTACTGTTTCAATAAATGCCTCGTTAATGGTTTCCTGAAGTGTTGACTTACCAGACTGGGTGATTTTACTGGCTATTGCATTTTTCTTGGCATTCTCATAGTAGGTGACGGAAGGTGCTTCCATATTATCATTAAGGAAGTTAATCATTGAACGTGAAAAGTTCTCTCCTATAACTATGGCTGCATAATATTTACCACTTCGTACTCCGTCGATAGTGCTTGCTTTATCTTTGGTGAAAGTCCATCCAAGCTTGTCATTATCTTTAAGATTATCTATTATATTTTCACCCATATTAAGCTTTTCTTTTCCTTCCGGAATAAAGCCCTCATCCTCCGAATACACGGCAATTCTAATCGATGATGTGTTGGCATATGGATCCCAGTTAGAATAAATGTTAAACCAGGCGTATAAAGATGGAATAATACATAAACCACCTGCAATTATTAAAGCGAACATATTGCGGCATATGCCTTTTATATCGTGTTTAAATATACGAAATATTGTATTCATAATACTCTCCATAAGTAAAAATTTGCCATGTAATTATAGCATTATTAAAATAACTGTACAACATATATGTAGTAAATAGATGTTAAATAGATGGAAAAATAATAAAATAATTATAAAAAAAGAAGCACAAAACATATTGTGCGATATAGCTGCAATATATTAGATGCTTCTTTATAGTAAATCATTATAATAGCTGTTTTATAATATATAACTGATGAAAGTAAATCTGTCAGACAGTATTGATTATGGATTAGTTTAGGGCATCCAGCGCCTGTGCTATATCAGCAATAAGATCCTTCTTATCTTCAAGACCACAGGATATTCTTACAAGACCGGCAGGAATACCAGCTTCTTTAAGCTGCTCATCGTTCATCTGTCTGTGCGTAGAGGTTGCAGGGTTAAGACAGCAGGTTCTTGCATCTGCTACATGTGTTTCAATGGCTGCAAGCTTTAAGTTCTTTAAGAACTTCTCTGCTGCTGCTCTTCCACCCTTTATTTCCATTGAAACAACTCCACAGCCACCCTCAGGCATATATTTCTTAGAAAGTTCATAATATTTATTACTCTTAAGACCAGGATAGTTTACATATTCCACCATAGGGTGCTTCTCTAGAAATTCCGCAACTGCCTGACCATTTTCAACGTGTCTTGGCATTCTTACGTGAAGTGACTCAAGTCCAAGATTTAATATAAATGCATTCTGAGGAGACTGTATACATCCTAGGTCACGCATAAGCTGAGATGTACATTTAGTTATAAATGCACCTTCTTTTCCAAACTTTTCGGCATAAGTAATTCCATGATAGCTTTCATCAGGTGTACATAAGCCTGGATACATATCGGCATGTGCCATCCAGTCAAATCTGCCAGCATCAACAATAGCACCACCGACTGCGGCTCCGTGTCCATCCATATACTTAGTAGTAGAATGTGTCACGATATCAGCACCCCATTCTATTGGTCTGCAGTTAACAGGTGTTGGGAATGTATTATCTACAATAAGAGGGACATTATGGGCATGAGCTGCTTTGGCAAACTTTTCAATATCAAGTACTGTAAGTGCTGGATTAGCAATAGTTTCACCAAACATAGCCCTTGTATTATCCTTAAATGCATTATTAAGCTCTTCCTCATCTGCATCAGGAGATACAAATGTAACATCAATACCCATCTTCTTAAGTGTTACTGCAATAAGGTTAAATGTACCACCATATATAGAGGAAGATGCAACTATATGGCTTCCACACTCGCATATATTAAATAAAGCAAAGAAGTTGGCAGCCTGTCCTGAAGATGTGAGCATAGCTGCAGTTCCGCCCTCTAATGCTGCTATCTTTGCTGCAACGTGATCATTAGTTGGATTCTGTAATCTTGTATAGAAATACCCAGAAGCCTCTAAGTCAAATAATTTCCCCATATCTTCACTTGTGTCATACTTAAAAGTAGTTGACTGGATAATAGGTATCTGGCGAGGTTCCCCATTTCCAGGAGTATAGCCGGCCTGAACACATTTAGTATTAATAGAATAATCTTTCATAAGGTCCTTTCTGATATGAGATATTATTAAGTATAGTAAATGCATAAATAATCATATCATTGTAATATTTTATTTCCCTATAATCATACAGGAAAATAGGAATATTTGCAAACTACATTTTATCTTTTTTAGATTTTTCAGATTGTTCTACTATATTTTCTACTTTTTCTTTTGTTTCGACGTTTTCCTTCTTTTCTTCCTTTTCCTTCTTTAAAGCCTCCGCCTTAAGCTTTTCAGATTTAAACTTATAACTAAGAAGTCCGATAGGAAAAGGCATAACACATATAATAAACAATAGTGCAATAATAACGATTACTTTATCCTGTCCAATCATAATAACTCCATTCTAGCGTATGCATTTAACGAAATATGGACCTCGCTTAGGTGCACATTACATATTTACAAGGTATAAGGCATATTATGCTTTATCAGTCTGTGCGTTTTTACAGTCATTTATATACTTGATAAGAAGAATAGCTCCAATCATAAGTACTATTCCAATTATAAGTGATATAACAGGATTGCGTAAAAATGCAGCAATTATATATGTTACTAATGATACAACAGCTACAACTACTACATAAGGAAGCTGAGTAGATACATGGTTAATATGATTACATTGTGCTCCCGCAGATGCCATAATAGTCGTATCAGATATTGGTGAACAATGGTCACCGCATACTGCACCAGCCATGCAGGCTGATATTGATATAATCATCATAGTACTATCGGTATCAGCAAAGGTTCCTACAACTATAGGAATGAGTATGCCAAATGTACCCCAGCTTGTACCTGTTGCAAATGCCAGAAATATAGCAACCAGGAATATAATAGCAGGCAGAAAGTTAAGAAAACCTACGGATAACCCATTAACAAGTCCTGCAACGTATTCCTTAACACCAAGACTGTCAGTTGTTGACTTAAGAGTCCAGGCAAATGTTAATATAAGAATAGCAGGTACCATAGCCTTAAAGCCTTCTGGAACGCATGAAAAACATTCGTTAAATGAAAGAACTTTTCTTATTACATAGAATATAATAGTAAAAAGCATTGCAAAGAAGCTTCCCATCATAAGTCCTAAAGAGGCATCACAATTAGAAAAGGCAGTTACAAAGGAAGTTCCACTAAAGAAACCACCTGTATATATCATACCTGTAACACAACATATAATAAGGCTTATTATTGGAAATACAAGATCAATAACCTTGCCCTTGCCTCTTATAACATCATCACTTACATTTGCATAAGGTCTGTCTGGTGTTGTATAAATATCGCCCTTTGCTGCATTATCCTCATGAAGCTTCATAGGACCAAAGTCCACCTTAAGAATAACAAAGCATAACAGCGCTACAATAGTTAAAAGTGCATAATAATTGTAAGGTATACATTGAATGAATATAGAGAAACCATCTTCATTTTCCACAAAGCCTGTAACAGCCGCCGCCCATGAAGATATAGGCGCTATTATACATATTGGAGCTGCAGTTGCATCAATAATATAGGCAAGCTTGGCTCTTGATACATTATGCCCATCTGTTACAGGACGCATAACACTACCAACTGTAAGACAGTTAAAGTAATCATCTATGAATATAAGCATCCCAAGAAAAATAGATGTCAGCTCAGCACCTATTCTTGTTTTAATGTGAATAGAGGCCCATTCACCAAAAGCTTTGGAACCACCAGCTTTATTCATCATTGATACCATTATTCCAAGAATAACAAGAAAGATAATAATTCCTATATTGGCTGGATTTGTCAATACTCCTAAAAGACCATCATCAAATATATGTAATATAGAAGTTTCCAGACTAAAATGTGCTGTAAAAAGTCCACCATAGAGCAGACTTCCTATTATTATACCAATAAAAAGAGAACTATAAACTTCTTTAGTTATAAGTGCAAGTACAATAGCAACCAGTGGCGGCACTAATGACCAGAAGGTTGCATATAATTCAGGCATATATTCAGTTAATGTATTCATTAATATATCTCCGTTCTTTAAAATGTATATGAAACTATTATCTAACCTGAAAGCTTATTATTGTTCCCGGAAGGTTATAGTATTATTAGCTGCATCCATGCCTTCTACAATTGCAAGAGATTCTAGCTGGTAACCCTTTTCACGAATAATCTTTCCGCCTTGCTGGAAGCCTTTTTCAATAGCAATACCAATACCTTCTACTGTCGCACCG
>CAKRKK010000137.1 GCA_934358235.1 uncultured Lachnospira sp. | reverse complement strand
AAGAGCTTTCGTATACAGGTGCTATATTCCAGACAACTATAGATTCAGAGGTTATAGCATATCTAATAGCAAGAGAAAGACTCAACACAGGAACAGTAGAAGATGCAGTTAAAAATGCTATGAAGAAGATAAAGGGTGCATATTCGCTTATTGTAATGAGTCCAAGAAAGCTTATAGGAGCAAGAGATCCTTTTGGATTTAAGCCACTCTGCATAGGTAAGAGGGATAACGCATATTTCTTATCGTCAGAAACATGTGCTCTGGATACTGTTGGAGCAGAATTTATAAGAGATGTACTCCCAGGTGAAATTGTTACCATAACAAAAGATGGAATAAAGTCAGACACATCTTTATGCCAGAAGAACACAGCAAGATGTGTGTTTGAATATATTTATTTTGCAAGACCTGACAGTAAGATAGATGGTATGGGAGTATATGAGTCAAGAGTGAACGCTGGACGTATACTGGCCAAAACACATCCTGTTGATGCAGATCTTGTTGTTGGAGTTCCTGAGTCAGGTAATCCGGCAGCATTAGGATATTCTATGGAATCCGGAATACCTTATGGAAATGCGTTTATAAAGAATAATTATGTGGGAAGAACATTTATTAAGCCAAAGCAGGAGCAGAGAGAATCAAGTGTTAAGGTTAAGCTTAATGTGTTAAAGGAAGTTGTTGCAGGAAAGAGAGTGATTATGATTGATGACTCAATAGTAAGAGGAACAACAAGCAGCAGAATAATTAATCTTTTAAGACAGGCTGGTGCTAAAGAGGTTCATGTAAGAATTAGTTCACCGGCGTTCCTGCATCCATGCTACTTTGGAACGGATATTCCGTCAGAGGATCAGCTTATTGCTTCAGGCAGAACGGTAGAACAGATATGCAGGGAAATCGGTGCGGATTCATTAGGATATCTTGAAACAGATAAGCTTAGTGAGATGATATGCAACCAGACAGGCTTCTGTGATGCCTGCTTTACCGGCAATTATCCAATTGAGCCACCTACTATTGATATACGTGGTGAAATGGGCTAAATAAACAGCAGCTTATAAGGCAATACAGGGAGAGGGGAAACCCTCTCCTTTCTGCATATTTAACAGACCAGCATTTAATTAGACTAGTAATTAATTAGAGCAGCATTTAATAAGACCGGTATTTAAATTTAATAAGACAGACATTAATAAGACCGGTATTTAACAGACATAAGGAATGGAGAAGATATATTATGGTAGAAAATAGCAGTAATGAAAGATTGATAAAACAGATGAAGTTTATAGAGGAGATAGATAAGGAAAAGCTGATAGGAAGGCAGACATATCTTTCAGATGCTTCGCGTAAGGAAAATGACGCAGAGCATGCGTGGCATATGGCTATAATGGCGGTGCTTTTAAGAGAGTATGCGAACGAGGATATAGATGTTTTAAAGACGATGACTATGCTTCTTATACATGATATTGTAGAGATAGATGCAGGCGATACATATGCATATGATGAGGAAGCAAAGAAATCACAGAGGGAAAGAGAGCTGGCGGCGGCTGACAGAATATTTGGACTGCTTCCAGAGGATCAGGCACATTATATGAGGGGGTTGTGGGATGAATTCGAGGAAAGAAAGACTCCGGAGGCTAAGTTTGCCAGAACTCTTGATAATATACAGCCTACTATGTTAAATAATGCATCGCATGGAAAGAGCTGGGAAGAGAAAGGTGTTTATTTGAGCCAGATACTTAAGAGAAATGAGCGTACAAAGGAGGGCTCAGATGAACTCTGGGATTATGCATTTAATAACTTTATAAAGCCAAATGTTGATTCTGGGAAAATTAAGAATGATTAGAAAATAATAGTGAACGTATAGATTGAACATATAGATTGAACACGTAGATTAAACATAAAGATTGAACATATAGATTGAACGTGAAGATTGAATGTACATTTTGGATAAGCTTGCTGTAATCAGAGCAGCCATAGTCAATGTGCGCTTAACAGTTTCAACAAAAAAGTATAAAATAGGTTATGTACTTTTAGTGTAATATTGAATGAACGGAGTATATATGTTACAATCTTAAAGTGATATTAAATATATACTGTTAATGTATTATTCAGGAAATGTAAAAGAAAAGAAAGGCGGATTGCAGTAATGAACGACAGATATCAGACACCACTTGCCGAAAGATATGCAAGTAAGGAGATGCAGTACATATTTTCTCCAGATATGAAGTTTAAGACATGGAGAAGATTATGGATTGCTTTAGCTGAAACAGAGGCAGAATTAGGACTTCCTATCACACAGGAGCAGATTGATGAGCTTAAGGCGCATCAGGATGACATCAACTATGAAGATGCGAAAAGAAGAGAAAAGGAAGTTCGTCATGATGTTATGTCACATGTATATGCATATGGACTTCAGTGCCCTAAGGCTAAGGGAATTATCCACCTTGGTGCAACATCCTGCTATGTAGGAGATAATACAGATGTTATAATTATGACTGAGGGATTAAAGCTTGTTCGTAAGAAACTGGTGAATGTTATTAATGAGCTTTCTAAGTTTGCAGAAAAGTATAAGGCACAGCCTACACTTGCATTCACACATTTTCAGCCAGCACAGCCTACAACAGTAGGTAAGAGAGCTACATTATGGATGAATGAGCTGGTTATGGATCTTGAGGATCTTGATTATGTATTATCAACTATGAAGCTTTTAGGCTGCAAGGGAACAACTGGAACACAGGCATCCTTCCTTGAACTTTTTAATGGAGATCAGGATAAGATTCGTCAGATAGATAAGAAAATTGCAGAAAAGATGGGCTTTGATAAGTGTGTGCCTGTATCAGGACAGACATATTCACGTAAGGTTGACACAAGAGTACTTAATGTTCTTGCAGGAATAGCAGCTTCGGCTCATAAGTTCTCTAATGATATAAGATTATTACAGCATCTTAAAGAGGTTGAAGAACCATTTGAAAAGTCACAGATTGGTTCATCAGCTATGGCATATAAGAGAAATCCTATGAGAAGTGAACGTATGGCATCACTTGCTGATTACGTTATGTGTGATGCACTTAATCCAGCTATTGTGTCTAGTACACAGTGGTTTGAAAGAACACTTGATGATTCAGCTAATAAGAGACTTTCTGTTCCAGAAGGCTTCCTGGCAGTAGATGGTATACTTGACCTTTACCTGAATGTTGTAGATGGTCTTGTTGTATATGACAAGGTAATAATTAAACATATGATGGCAGAGCTTCCATTTATGGCAACAGAGAATATTATGATGGATGCTGTTAAGGCAGGAGGAGACAGACAGGAGCTTCACGAAAGAATCAGAGAGCTTTCTATGGTTGCAGGCAGAAGAGTTAAGGAGGAAGGTCTTGATAATAATCTTCTTGAGCTTATTGCAGCAGATCCTATGTTTGGAGTTACACTTGAGGAGCTTCAGGCTAAGCTTGATCCTATTAAGTATGTAGGACGTTCTAAGGAACAGGTAGAAGAGTATATTGCTGAGGTTATTAAGCCTATACTAGAGGCCAATTCAGAAGAACTGGGACTTACAGCACAGATTAATGTATAATATTAATAGAAAATAGGGTGTATCAGGCATACGTGCAGGTGTGAGTGAACAAGTGATATTTTTATTACTGTTTTTATTAACATTGGTGCGTGTGCCTTATCTTATTATACAAGGATAAAGGTAGTTTCGAATGAAACAATTTCTAAAGAAAAATAAGAAGAATATTTTTAATGCGGTTTTTCTTGTACTTATGTTCGGAGTGACAATATACTATGTGTTTCGTGGCTCAGATGATAGTTTATCAGAGGTTCTTCTTAAAATGCAGATGGCAAAACCGGGCTGGTTGCTGCTGGCTGCTGTATTTATAGTGCTTTTTATATATGGAGAATCCTATATTATACATTATCTGCTAAGAACGTTTGGCATAAGGGCACGAAGATTTACGTGTTTTCTGTATTCGTGTGCAGGCTTCTTTTTTAGCTGTATTACACCATCAGCTTCAGGTGGACAGCCTATGCAGGTATACTATATGAAAAGAAATAAAATACCAGTTCCAGTTGCAACGGTTATTCTTATGATAATAACTATCACCTATAAGGCTGTTCTGGTGGCAGTTGGTGTATGGCTGCTTATATTTGACAGGACATTGATAGACCAAAGACTAGGGGATATATTGTTTGTATTTTATCTTGGGATATTTCTTAATATTGTGTGTATTGCGGTATTGTTAATTCTGGTGTTTAATAACAGGCTTGCTAGCAATATATGTCTTTGGATAATGGGGTTACTGGAACGGCTTCATATTATGAAGTACAGGAAGGACAGAATAGAGAACTTTTTGGCTTCTATGGATGTGTACCGACGCACAGCGGCATACTTTAAAAGTCATATTTCTGTTGTTATTAAGGTATTTGGTGTTACAATATTGCAGAGGTTTGCATATTTTTTCACTACTTATTTTATATACAGGTCATTTGCCTTAAGTGGAACTGGTATGTATACGGTTGTTATGCTGCAGGCGGTTATATCAGTTTCTGTGGATATGCTTCCTTTGCCAGGTGGCATGGGAATAAGTGAGGCATTGTTCAATATTATATTTCTTCCTGTTTTTGGTGCAGAGCTTCTTACGGCAGGAATGATACTTAGCAGATCATTCAGCTTTTACATAGAACTGTTTGTAAGTGCGGCATTCACTATATTTGCACATATATATATTGGGCGTTTTACTAAGAAGGAAGCAATATAAATCTTAAGAATAAGGATTGCGGGAATTAAAATTGGAGAAATAAGGATTTCGGAAATGAGGATTGATAATGATAGGGTTTTATGATTACACAGTTGTGCTTACATATATAAGTCTTATGATTTCTATGTATGGAATGACGTTATGTGTAGAAGGTCACTTTAAGAGAGCAATAGTATGTCTTGCATTGTCTGGACTATGCGATATGTTTGATGGCAAAATCGCAAGAACAAAGAAAAACAGGACTAGTGAAGAGAAGAACTTCGGTATACAGATAGATTCGTTATGCGATATTGTCTGTTTTGGGATACAGCCTATAATGATATGCTTCAGTATGGGCATTAGAGATACAATAGGTGTTGCGGTATTGCTTGTATATGGTCTTGCTGGACTTATAAGGCTGGCATTTTACAATGTTAAAGAGCAGATAAGACAGAATGAGACAACAGAGAACAGAAAATACTATCAGGGGCTTCCTATAACGGCTATTTCTGTTATTCTGCCGATATTGTATATGTTAAGACCGGCATTTCAGGACAATGTTTTTCTTATTGTGTTAAGAGTTGTGATGTTTGGAATGGCAGTTTTGTTTGTAACAGACTTTAAATTTAAAAAGCCTTCCAATATTATGCTTGTAATACTTGTTACAGTAGTTGCTGCAGCGATTATATATATGTTTTCTACACATTGGCTTATGTGGAGAATGAGCTGATGAAATTAGTTAATGGAATTATTTGATAAAAGCAGCTTATGAAAGTAGTTAATGAAAGTAGCTTATACAATAAGTTGATAATAGCTGGCTGGAATTGTTTAGGACTTATGTAAAGGAGCGTGTTTATGGTTATTGATAGAGAGGGGAATATTATAGCAAAAGCTGGTGTGCAGGATAGATTATTGAAAAGAATGTATACAACTGTTGCTGGCAGGAGAATTATATCGGTACTTATTAATCCAAGGTTATCCTATGTTTGCGGCAAATTTCTTGATAGCAGAGCGTCGAGTCTGCTGATTCCTGCATTTGTAAAAGCTTATAATATAGATATGTCATTGTTTGAGAAGGTGTCATATCATTCTTTTAATGAATTCTTTACAAGGAAAATAGATATGGCAAACAGATGCATTGATATGGATGAATCACATCTTATAAGTCCATGTGATGCCAGACTAAGTATGTATTTTATAGGAGAAACTTCTTCATTTGCAATAAAAAATACTAGCTACACGCTCGAGGACCTGCTTAGGGATAAGAAGCTTGCAAAGCAGTATAAAGGTGGTTATATAGGCGTATTCAGATTATGCGCAGACGATTACCATAGATATCACTATATAGACGATGGGCAGCGAAGTCATGAAAGAAGAATACGAGGCGTGCTGCATACGGTTAATCCGGCGGCAAATGATGTATATCCGATATATAAGGAGAATTCAAGAGAATACTGTATTCACAGGACAAAGAATTTCGGAGATGTTATTGTGATGGAAGTTGGCGCTATGCTGGTTGGAAAAATAGTTAATGAGAGCGGCAGATGTAAGACTAAAAGAGGTGCTGAGAAAGGCTGCTTTGAGTATGGTGGTTCTACGATTGTGCTTATTTTCAAGAAGGATACCATAATACCTGATGAGGACATATTGGTAAATACAGTTGCAGGATATGAAACCAGGGTGCATATTGGGGAAAAAATAGGTGTCAGAGAGAAAACGCTGTAATAGGCGCGTGAATAAGCTTGTGAAATAGTTGAAAAATCACGTA
>CAKRKK010000136.1 GCA_934358235.1 uncultured Lachnospira sp. | reverse complement strand
CCTTTACCATAATACGGTTATAGCCAAATGTGCATAAAGCACCACATGCATACATAACACCCATGGCAATAACCGCCCTAAGAAGTCCGTCCATATCTCCTGGCACAATAAAATGATTTACAACCGGTTTTACAAGATATGTGCCTGCCACATTCGCTCCTGCACTTATTAATACAAGCAGCGCAACTAACATAAACATCCATTTATAATGACCAAGGTAAACAAACAGATGCTTTATAGTTTTCTTAGTATCCTTAGGTCTTTTATATCCAACATACTTTGCCATTATAAATCTGCTCCTTCCTTCTGTGATTCATATATTTCCTGATATATCTTATTGGTGCTTAATAATTCATCGTGTGTTCCTATTGCATTTACACAGCCCTTATCAAGTATAATTATCTGATCTGCATGCTTAACAGAAGATATCCTCTGCGCAATAACAAGCTTAGTCATATCTGGAAGCTTCTTTGCAAGTTCTTCCCTTATCCTGCCTTCTGTTGCTGTATCCACAGCACTTGTGGAATCATCCAGTATGAGTACCTTAGGTTTCTTTAATATAGCCCTTGCAATGCATATACGCTGCTTCTGTCCGCCGGAAACATTGACACCGCCTTGTCCCATCTCTGACTCATACCCTGCCGGAAGCCGGTCTAAGAATTCATCAACACAGGCTATGTGACAGGCTTCGTCTATCTCCTCTTTAGTTGCATTCTCATTTCCCCAGCGCAGGTTAGATATCAGTGAACCAGAAAACAAGGTATTCTTCTGCAGAACAACCGCAATAGCATCACGCAGATGCTTTACCGGATAGTTCTTAACATCCACTCCATCTATACGCACCGTTCCCTTGGTAGCATCATATAGTCTTGGAATAAGCTGTACAAGTGTAGTCTTTGCTGAACCCGTCTGTCCTATGATGCCTACTGTCTGACCTGGCTTTATATGGAATGAAACATCTGAAAGTACATATTCCTTTGCTTCAGCTTTATATTTAAACCATACATGATCAAACTCTATTTCACCCTGCTTAACACTTATATCCTGTGAATTCTCATCAGTAATGTCGATTTTTTCGTCAAGAACCTCAACTATTCTTGTGGCTGAGGCTAAAGAACGTGTCATCATAAGGAATACATTTGACATCATCATAAGAGAATTAAGAATGAGCAGAACATAGCTTAAAAAGCTTGTCAATTCGCCAATCTTAAGCTGTCCGGCATTGATAAGATGTCCGCCAACGAAAAGAATCGCAATAATAGTTCCATACATAACGAACTGCATAGCCGGCATATTAAGCACCGCTATTCCAAACGCCTTTTCAGATTCTGCCTTAAGCCCGGCATTAACATCTTTAAACTTCTCAACTTCATAATCACCTCTGACATATGATTTTACAACTCTTATGGCAGTAAGATTCTCCTGTATGCTCCTGTTTACAAGGTCAATAGCATTCTGCATCCTTGAGTACAAAGGCCTTACATTCATAATTATTATAATAAGTAACGTGGCAAGTATCGGAAGCGCCACAAAGAATACAAGTGCAAGTGTTTTATTAATAGTAAACGCTATTGACGATGCAAATATAAGCATTACCGGGCTTCTTCCAAAAGGTCTCATACCCGTAGAAACCGAATTCTGTATATTGGTAACATCACTCGTAAGACGTGTAACAAGCGATGATACCCTGAAATGATCTATATTAGAAAAGGAATAGGACTGAAGCTTTTCATATTCCGCCTTTCTTATATTCGCACCAAGTCCCTGTCCGGCAAGTGCCTGAAATCTGGCACTTCCTATTCCAAGCACAAGTGCTATAAGCGCACATAAAGCCATCTCAAATCCTTTAACATATATATAATGAGTATCACCATTGGCCACACCATTATCTATAAGGTCAGCCATAATCATAGGCACCAGCAGTTCCAGCATAGCCTCAACAGCTATACATATAAGTGCCAGATAAGCATATTTTTTATATTGCTGCATATAAGAAAAAATTCTTCTTAACATTATTAGTTGTACCTCCAATTGTTGTATATGCAACTATTGTAACATCAATTATTGCAATGTCAAGTTACATTTCAAGCGTACACAAAACTATATAAATTGTTGTTTATGTAAGCTTTCTATTATTAAATTACTTTAATTACTTTCGGTGTAAAAGACGGGGAATGTGCAGAATTTAGTAAGATGTACTTGAAGTTCAATCGTGCTGGCTCTTAGACTTTTCTTTCAGTATACAGCTACGCAAATACACGGATGTATTTGCGAATGAAGTCGCGCCAAGGAGGGCGCGTCTGAATGGTAGCGTCACTTATAGTTACCTATATCAAAAGTGAATTAAACAGTAATATATTATTGACATCTGCATATAAAAATGATAAGGTATAGCCATAATGATTGTTAATTATTTATCAATCTTATTTTATTAGCATAGTTACATCTTGTAATGCTATACAATGTACATTTTATTGCCATCTGATTACTCATAAGATGTATATAATTATCTAAGAAAAGGGGAACTAATCATGAACAAAGAAAAAGCTTTAGTTGTCGATAACATCCAGTCTCTTGAAGAGCTTATAAGCTCTGTAAAAGAGGCACAGCGCATCTTTTCGACATATTCACAGGAACAGGTTGATAAGATATTTACTGCTGCTGCCCTTGCTGCTAATAAGGCAAGAATACCTCTTGCCAAGATGGCTGTTAAAGAAACTGGCATGGGAATAGTTGAAGACAAGGTTATCAAGAATCACTATGCTGCAGAGTATATCTACAACGCATACCGTGATACTAAAACCTGTGGTGTCATAGAAGAAGATAAAGCCTATGGCATTAAGAAAATCGCAGAACCTATTGGTGTTGTAGCGGCTGTTATTCCTACAACTAATCCAACATCTACCGCTATATTCAAGACTCTTATTTCATTAAAAACCCGTAATGGTATTATCATAAGTCCACATCCTCGGGCTAAGGAAAGCACCATAGCTGCTGCAAAGGTTGTACTTGAAGCTGCTGTTGCTGCCGGTGCGCCAGAGGGTATAATCGGCTGGGTTGATGTCCCAAGCCTTGAACTTACCAACACTCTTATGAAAGAAGCTGACATAATACTTGCAACTGGTGGTCCAGGTATGGTTAAAGCAGCTTATTCCTCTGGAAAGCCTGCACTTGGAGTAGGTGCCGGTAACACACCTGCTATTATTGACAGCACTGCCGATGTTATACTTGCCGTCAACTCTATTATACATTCCAAGACCTTTGATAATGGTATGATATGTGCTTCTGAACAGTCAGTGATTGTTGACTCTTCTGTATACAAGCAGGTTAAGGAGGAATTTACTAAACGTGGCTGCCACTTCCTTAGTAAAACAGAGCTTGATAAGGTAAGAAAGACCATCATTATCAATGGTTCATTAAATGCTAAGATTGTTGGCCAGAGTGCTTATAATATCGGAAAGCTTTCTGGTATAGAGGTTCCTGAAAGTACAAAGATTCTCATTGGTGAGGTCACCTCTGTTGACCTTTCAGAGGAATTCGCACATGAGAAGCTGTCTCCTGTTCTTGCTATGTATAAGGCAAAGGATTTTGATGATGCCATAAGTAAAGCTGAGCGTCTTATAGCCGATGGCGGCTTTGGTCATACCTCTTCTATATATATTAATGCTGCAACCGAAACCGATAAGCTTGCCAGATTCGAGGAAGCTATGAAGACCTGCCGTATTCTTATTAATACACCTTCTTCACAGGGTGGTATCGGTGATCTTTACAACTTTAAGTTAGCACCATCCCTCACTCTCGGCTGTGGTTCATGGGGCGGTAACTCTGTATCTGAAAATGTAGGTGTAAAGCACCTTATTAACATAAAGACTGTTGCTGAGAGGAGAGAAAATATGCTGTGGTTTAGAGCACCTGAAAAGGTATACTTCAAGAAAGGCTGCCTTCCTGTTGCACTTAACGAGGTAAAGACCGTATTAGGAAAGAAGAAAGCATTTATTGTAACAGACCAGTTCCTATACAAGAATGGTTATACTAAGTGTGTTACTGACAAGCTTGATGAACTTGGCATAACACATACAACCTTCTTCAACGTTGCGCCAGATCCTACCTTAGAGTGTGCTATTGAGGGAACTAAGGCTATCAACAGCTTTGAGCCTGACTGCATCATAGCTATCGGTGGTGGCTCTGCTATGGATGCTGCCAAGATTATGTGGGTTATGTATGAACATCCTGAAGTTGACTTTATGGATATGGCTATGAGATTTATGGATATAAGAAAACGTATCTACACATTTCCTAAAATGGGAGAAAAGGCTTACTTTATAGCAATTCCTACTTCTTCTGGTACTGGCTCAGAGGTTACTCCTTTTGCGGTTATTACTGATGAAAAAACTGGCATAAAGTACCCTCTTGCCGACTATGAACTGCTTCCTAAGATGGCTATTATTGATGCTGATATGTGCATGGATCAGCCTAAGGGACTTACTGCTGCATCTGGTATAGATGCACTTACTCACGCACTTGAAGCTTACGCATCTATTATGGCAACTGATTATACAGACGGTCTTGCACTTAAGGCTATGAAGAATATATTTGAATATCTTCCAGCCGCATATGAGAATGGTCCACACGATGCCAAAGCAAGAGAGCAGATGGCTACCGCTTCAACTATGGCTGGTATGGCATTTGCCAACGCCTTCCTTGGAGTATGCCACTCTATGGCACACAAGCTTGGAGCCTACCATCATATACCTCACGGTATTGCTAACGCTCTCCTTATAACAGATATAATGCGTTTTAATGCTGCAGAAGTTCCAGCAAAGATGGGAACCTTTTCACAGTATGCTTATCCTCACTGCAAGGAAAGATACGTTGAGTGTGCTGACTTCCTCGGAATTCAAGGTAAAAACGCTGATGAAAAGTTTGAGAATTTCTTAAAAGCCATTGAAGAACTTAAGGACAAGGTTGGAATCAAGAAAACTATCAAGGACTATGGTGTTGACGAAAAAGATTTCCTTGCTACACTTGATGAAATGGTTGAGAATGCCTTTGATGACCAGTGTACAGGTGCCAATCCAAGATACCCTCTTATGAGTGAAATAAAGGCTATGTATCTTAAGGCTTACTATGGAAAATAGATTACTAGCATAGATTACTATGCATAAATTACGAAAATAGATTACTAGATAAATCACTAAAATATATTGCTAGAATAAATCACGGAAATAAATTAATGTGAAAATATATTTTTACACGCGGGATTTGTGTCTGTGCGCATCTGGCACAAACCCGTCATATTCATTAAACGTGCGCAGAAATGAGGATTATTATGAAAAAATGTATATATAAAGGTGCATTAAAGTCAGTCTATGTTGATAAGGATAAGGCTGAGAAGGTATTTGCACTATCCTACAACAAGTCTGATGTATTATATGAAGCACTTAACACCGCAAGAGTCGAGGATACAGGCCTTGATATACCACGCCTTCTTAATGTATCCGTAGTAGATGGCAAATGGACCATCACAAGTGAATATGCTAAAGG
Source organism: uncultured Lachnospira sp. (assembly GCA_934358235.1). Lineage (GTDB taxonomy): Bacteria > Bacillota > Clostridia > Lachnospirales > Lachnospiraceae > Lachnospira. The sequence goes on along the minus strand of CAKRKK010000136.1, from coordinate 1,109 downwards.
CGAAACACTAAAGGAGCTTTTAGCCAAACATCCAGAAAATGCTGATGCATATATTGAGGCTATGGTTGATTACCAGATAGCAATAAGCAAGCACAGCAATCCTCTTCTTGTTGATATGAAAAGCAAGCTTGAGCGTCAGATAAACGAGCTTACTATTCCTGCTGATACAAAATATGAGCTTGAATCAAGACTTTCAGAGCTTCCTTACCATAAAAAGCTATGCCATGGTGATTACTGCCCTGAGAATATAATTGTCCAGACTGACGATAAGAACCAGATTGTTGCTATTACTGCTGTTGACTGGGTACACGCAACTAAGGGTAATGCTTCTGCTGATGCCGCAAACACATACCTTACACTTAAGCTAGGTGATGAAGCACTTGCCGATAAGTACATAACCATGTTCTGCGAGAAAACATCTACAGATAAGCGCTACGTTGACAAATGGATGCCTATCGTAGCAGCCGCAAGACTTACTAAGAAAAAGCCTGAAGAAAAGGAAATGCTTGAGGCTATGATTGATATATGCGACTTCCAGTAGTATGTATTATTATGGTTTGATTCACTTATTCCATTATTCGCAGAAAGAATCATAAATAACATTACGAAAAAACAGCTTCTAATATATCAGCATAATATATCAGCATATGATACTTTTAGTAAATAACTTGATAAATAAATTAAACAATTAAGAAACACAGGGGCTTGAGTGCATAGCGCTCAAGCCCCTATGTAAGTGCGATAGCAAATAATTTGACCTTATATGCGAAATATCAATCCAACAACTCCTACAGGCTTTGTCTTACATTTGCTGCGGCAGCGACCATATTCTTAATGCTCTTCTCTGTTTCCTCAACGCCTCTTGTCTTAAGTCCGCAGTCCGGATTAACCCATAGCTTAGCTACATCAATCTTAGTAAGCATAAGCTGTATTGTCTGTGTCAGCTCCTCTACTGAAGGAACCCTTGGTGAATGTATGTCATATACTCCCGGTCCAACCTCTGTCTCGAATTCATTCTCGCGTAATGCATCCAGAATCTGAAGGTCTGAGCGTGATGCCTCAAACGTAATTACGTCTGCATCCATATCATCTATAGCTGGAATAATATC
>CAKRKK010000135.1 GCA_934358235.1 uncultured Lachnospira sp. | reverse complement strand
TCATACCTATCGACTGAAGCATTGCAAACTCTTTGCCTCTTAATTCCATTCCGGTTGTAACAGTATTAAATATATTCGTAATTCCAATCAATGAAACAACAGCAATAAATCCATATAAGAATATCTTGATTGTCAGAATTAGATTTTCATTGTTTCTTCTTTCCTGTGCCGCATTAACTATGTTATTCTTCCCAATATCAAATTCATTCACAAGTATATCCTGTGCTTTATCAGGGTCGTCACAGTTAATATTAAAAAGTACACTGCAATCAATATCCCCGGGATTAAACTGATTCATATAATCATCACTTACAATAAGATAGCCATAAGAAGTATAAGCATTGTCATATCCGAATGGCCTTTCATTGCTAAGTGCCACAATCTTTATATCGTAAAATGTTGTATCATCTGACGATTTACTATTATCCAATGATTTACTGCTGTTTGAAGTATCAATTCTATAATTTAATACATCACCAGCTTTATAACCATCATATACATTAAAATATTTTACGTTATTTCCATTATTAATGTACTGATATGTATTATCTACAAGTATGCCTCCGCTCTGTGCAGTTTCCTTGCTTATACCAAGCTTTTTAATATACTTTTCATATTCTTCATTACCTAATGAAATAATACTTATATAGTAACCATTATTTTCTGCTAAACCTGCCTCATATTTATTTACTTCCTTATAATCACTACTATACTTTGGTTCATCTTTTAATGAAGCATAAAAGCCTCTTGCAAATGTAAAATCAGTTATATTCGTTTCATTATTTATCCTGTTCACTATATTGCTTACTTTTTTATTGGCCTCATCCACAGACATACTTTTATATGAAGACATATACACCCTTAAATCTATCTTATCATTGGCATATCTATTAGCTGAATCTGTTAATAAACTCATAAATCCATATAAAGCAATAAATGTCATTACACTAAGCGCAATAGAAATAGTGATTACCCTGTATTTTCTCTTGTTACGCTTCATATTCTTATAGGCAAGGACACCTCCTTCACCCCATACTTTACTGACTAATTCCGGTGTCTTTAATGACTTAGATTTTATCTTAATATCTTCACTATGATTGATAGCCATTATTGGTGACATTCGCGAAGCCCTTATTGCTGGTACTAATGCCGACAATACAATCGTAACTATCGCAAGTACAATTGATAAAAGTACTCCTAATAAAGATGGTGCATACACAATGCTCATTTCTAATGTATCAATAAGCATTTTGTTACTCAATATGACAAGTATATAACTTGCTGACAGACCCCCGCCTATGCCTGCTACAATACCTATTACACCCATAAACGCAGCTTCAAAAAACACATTTTTTCTAATCTGGCGTGGAGTAGCACCGATTGAAGCTAACATTCCGTACTGTTTAGTCTTCTGGTTAATAGATATAGCAAAGCTGTTACTTATACATACCGCTGAAGTTATAATAATTATAACCATAACAACAGCCGCCATATTATATACAAATGCAACACTTGAATCATAAAACACTTCATACTTTATAAGACTGTTATTAATATAATATGAATGTGCCTTATCAAGCTGGTTCTTTAATATCTCTGCCTCTTCATCTGTTGGACTGCCTGAATACTGCTTGTTAAATAAAATTCTATCGACACCTAATATATCCGCAATTATATTATATCTGTCTTTAAGTACCTTTTTGTGAAAACTGATATATATGTCCGATTTATTCAAAGATGTATCTGACTTATTTGCAAATGTAATGACCGAATAACCCGGTGCAGTTCTTGGTTCTTCACCATATGGAAGCCTGTCACATATTCCCACAACCTTATACGTCTTAGTCTTCTTTACATCAAGCAGCTCATCTTCTCTATAATCATCATTCTGATAAAGTTTTTTACCATTATATGTCCTGTCGCCTACATCAAATGTAATCTCATCTCCAATATTATATTTAACACCACCATTGGTCTTAATATGACTTGATATAACTATTTCACTGTCATCTTCCGGAAGTCTTCCTGATGTTACATTTATTTCTGCCTTTTCAAATGTATCACTATCAAGTGCTTCAATATAAACATAAGGTTTACTGTCATTAACACAGCCCTCAAGCACAGCATAACCTATTTCGTGCATTTCGTAATAACTTTCCACCTGCCTGTTATTAATAACTGACTCCTTCTGCTTATCAGTCATATCATATAAGAGAAGATGAAAATCTCCATCTACCTTCTTTGCTCTTAACGTTATGCTTTCTTTTAAACTTACCGCCATAGTTGCAACTGCAGTAAGAAGTGCTGTTGCAAGTATAATACCAATAATTGTAACAATTGTTCTTCTTTTATTAAGCTTCAGATTCCTTATTGTCAACCTGTTAAGTATCTGCATATAAACTCTCCTTTCCAGCCCGTTTCATGAATTTACATAATTCTATATCTTATAAAATCTTATAAAATTATGAAACTATTTATATAAGGCTCGTGCCTGTTCATAACCTTTATACAAGCCTGCCATCTTCAATTCGTAATATTCTGTCTGCAATCTTTGCAATTTCAAGATTGTGGGTAATCATTACAATTGTCTGCTTATATTTCTGATTAGAGAGTTTTAATAATTCTACGATTTCATCACTTGAGCGTGAGTCAAGATTTCCTGTCGGCTCATCTGCAAGAAGTATTGCCGGGTGATTAATAAGTGCCCTGCCAATTGATACTCTCTGCTGTTGTCCACCTGATAACTCATTAGGCAGATGTGTCACCCTGTCCTTTAAACCAAGAGTGTTGATAAGCTCATCAAGTTCGCTTTTGTCTGGTGTCCTGCCATCAAGCTCACAAGGTAAAGTAATATTTTCTTTAACATTAAGAATTGGTATAAGGTTATAGAACTGATATATAAGCCCTACCTGTCTTCTTCTGAATATTGCTATCTTATCACTATTCAGTGAATATATATCCTCACCCTGTATATATACCTTTCCACTTGTAGGTCTGTCCACACCACCAAGCAAGTGAAGAAGTGTTGATTTACCACTTCCTGAACTTCCCACTATAGCTACGAACTCGCCTTGTTCCACGCTGAATGAAATGTCATTTACTGCAAGTACAGCATTGTCACCTTTGCCATATTGTTTAACAAGATGTTCTACCTTTAATATCTCCATAAACTGCCTCTCTTTCTGTCGTAAATATAGATTATAAATATGCGTTGCTTTATTACATATCTCAATATACACAGACAAAATGACATTTCGGTGACATTTATTTTATGTATTTAACTATAAATACTGTTTCTTCATCATCGGACTCCACACTTATATAGCCTCCCTGCTTCTCAATTACTGCCTTAGCAAGCGGAAGTCCTATTCCCATACTGTTATCTTCGTATTTAGCTTCACTGTAATAGCGTTCAAATATCTGTTTCTGTCGTTGTTCACTCAGTTTATCACCTCTGTTAGTTATATACACTGCTGTATACACATCATTATCTGTTATATTTATCTTTACAGTAGCTTTGTCATTACTATGTTCAATTGCATTTTTAATAATATTCTGTAATGCTTCCCTGTTCCAGTTGTAATCGCCCTTTATATAGATGTCCGATTTGTTCAATTTATTTTTATTATGATTATCAATATACTTTTCTATATTTACATTTTTAATCTCTGCAATAACCTCAAGATTACCTACAGCTTCTTCTATAATCTTATTAATGGAAATGTTCTCGTTATTAAACTCCACTACACCCGCATCAATTCTTGACAACTTAAGCATTGTTACAATCATCCAGTTCATTCCATTAACCTGATTTAAAGCTTCATATATGAATTTCTTTCTTGTAGCATATTCCATATCAGGATTATCATTAAGATTATCCAACAGAACCTGAGTTGAAGTAAGTGGTGTCTTTAACTGGTGTGATATGTCCGATACTGACTGTGCTAACATAACCTTTTTTATTCTGGCTGAGTCTGCCTGTTCCTTCATATATACCATAATTTTATAAAGTGAATTCTTAAGACTGCTAAGCTCATCTTCTGAATTATCATTTATTTCCAGCTCATAATTACCGCGTGATATTTTATCCATATAATCCTGCAATTGGACAATGGCATTCTTTCTTCTCCTCAGATATATGTAAAAACATATAATAAACAATACCGACATTACACCAATAATTAAAGTGCTGACTATTATATTGACATTTCTTATGTCACTCATATCTTTAATATAAAATGTATTATCTGTTATTCCATTTCTTCTTAATATGCTGTAAAATTCTTCTGATGTTGTACTGCTTTCAAGTTCACCGTAGGACTTATTTAATATAATCGCAACTTCTTCCATATCAAAGTCCGGATACTGGCTGATTACATTTTCCATAATACATCTTATATATGTATTCTCAATATTCTTATATTTATGTGTATACCAGCCTATCCAGGACATATATACCACTACGCCGACAACCAGCACTACACCTGTTAATAACAGACTTTTAACAGCCTGCTTATTCTTATATGAACCCATATTCTCTCCAATCTGTTATTATATTCATTCTAATCTGACAATCTGTAACCTACACCCCTCACCGTCACAATCATATTTCCTTCTTTATCGCCTATCTTCTCACGAAGCCTTTTGATTGTAACTGTAAGTGTATTATCATTTACAAAGTTACCTGCTGAATCCCATATATGTGATAGTATTTCTTCCCTTGTAAATACTTTTTTAGGATTTTGTAACAAAATTTTTAATATCTCAAATTCAAGCTTTGTAAGCTTAATTTCATTGTCTTCCTTGTACAATTTTCTTATATCAACATTCATCTTTAAATTGGCATATGTAAGCTCATTGCCACTCCGGTTTCTTCTTAGCACATTCTTAATTCTCGATAGAAGTTCCATATTGCGGAATGGCTTTATAACATAATCATCTGCACCTAACTCCAACCCCATTACAACATCTTTCTCCTCATCTTTAGCTGTAAGAAATATAACAGGGGCTATATCATCAGCTTTAATCTTTCTGCAAAGCGAAAAGCCATCCCCATCAGGAAGCATTACATCAAGTATTATAATATCTATGTTCCATACATCACCAGCTCCAATTAAAGTTATATATTTTTCAGTTTCCTTTGCATTATCTAATATCTCCTTTGCCTGACATGCACTTCTTGCAACTCTGACATTATAACCATTATTGGTAAAAAGGTATTCCAGCCCCATAATTATTGCTTCGTTATCCTCTATTAATAAAATATTACTCATATCTTTTCTCCCATCTTAATTCTTAATTACACTGTATATACTGTTTAATATATCCCAGCTTTGAAAGGTAAAATTATATTACAGCCAGACCTGATATTATTATGGCTTTATCATTCAAAAACGTTCCTAATCCCCCAAAAATGCCTAAAATGCGCCATAACATGTATCTTTTTCCCCATTGTGGAAATAATAAATAATATGTATAATATTCTCTTGTAGTTATACATCTATTGGAGGCACTTATGTTAATTGGAGGATACAATGTAACCGCAGAAATATTCAGTCTTATCACCTGTCTGTTTCTTATATTTCTTATGATTTATTCAAACCCACGCAAAACAAGTTCATATAAGATACTTTATTACGGTGTACTTATATCACTGGTCGCTATTATTTCACAGCTTGCTCTTATATATTGTGCAGCTCATAATGATAATTATAGCACCACCTTCTGTATAAGTATTTCTTTATTATACCTTACCTTATATTTTATCATAATTGCAGCATTATATATTTATATAAGTTTTCTTTCTTCTAAAATATATAACAACAGGGAGATTTTGCACAATTCTCTCACTATATTTGCAATAATATATCTGGCTGGTATTGTATGGTTTTATTCACAGAAACAGAATTATCTTACAGATAATAATATAATAAACATTGATGCATTTATGAACTTTTATCTTGCATATGGAATAATGACATGCTTTTTATGTCTTCTTACGGTATTAGTAAATCACAATACAATTCCAACCGTAGTTAACCGATATGCATTGATATTCATACCTGCTGATTTTATTATGCTTACTATTCAGTATCTTACTAAAAATGCGATATACACAAGCCTGACTTATGTATTGCCTTTTTTGATTTACTATATACTATTTCATAGCAATCCATATGATGAACTGATTGGCTGCCAGAACCAGAATTCCTTCAATGCAAGATTTTCTGATAGTGTCAAAATGAACCGCAGCTTTCTTGTATTATACCTTAGCTTTCCACAGCTAAAAAATGTTAATCAAGCTGTCCATAGCAGCAAAATTGAGGTAATATCTGCAAAGGTATGCCGTAAGATAGAGCAGCAGCACCACATGGTACACATTTACCGTTTAAATAATGTTGACTTTGCCATGATACTGTATATTAAGGATGAAACCAAAATAAAACAGTTTCTTAATAATGTAGAGCAATGTATTATAGATCATATGCACTACTCAACCTACAATGTCAACTACAAAATCGTTGCCATTCAGAATAATCCAGTATTAACTAACATACACAAGCTGAATTCTATGTCTGACTATCTTTTTAATAAAATATACAACGAAACGGGAAATCAATGCTACCTTGCAACTGATAAGGATTATAGGGAATTCCACGAGAATTATAAGATAGAACAGCT
>CAKRKK010000134.1 GCA_934358235.1 uncultured Lachnospira sp. | reverse complement strand
CCCATAGCATGCATCAGAAGGAAGTTAGAAGGATCTGCCTCAGAACCAACCTTCTGTGAAACTCTGGCTGCCATAGGAACCGCAGATACACCTGCTGAACCGATTAATGGATTAACCTTGCCATGTGTAACCTTACACATAATCTTACCAAATACAACACCTGCTGCTGTACCAAAGCAGAAAGCAATAAGTCCAAGTGCAACAATCTTTAATGTATCAAAATTAAGGAATGCTTCTGCACTTGTTGTAGCACCTACTGATGTACCAAGTATAATAACTACGATATACATAAGTGCATTAGATGCTGTTTCTGTAAGCTGCTTAACAACTCCTGATTCTCTGAATAAGTTACCAAGCATAAGCATACCTACAAGTGGTGCTGTTGTTGGAAGAATAAGTACAACAACTATTGTAACCACAATAGGGAAAAGAATCTTTTCAAGCTTAGATACAGGTCTTAACTGTTCCATCTTGACTTCTCTTTCCTTCTGAGTAGTTAACAGCTTCATAATAGGTGGCTGAATAATAGGTACTAATGACATATATGAATACGCTGCAACTGCAATAGGTCCCATATACTTAGTCTGGCCAAGCTTACCTGCAAGGAAGATTGATGTAGGACCATCAGCTCCACCAATAATAGATATAGCTGCAGCAGCCTTATCTGGGAATCCCATAAATATAGCCATTATATATGCTGCAAATATACCGAACTGTGCAGCAGCTCCTAAAAGGAAGCTCTTAGGGTTGGCAATAAGCGGACCGAAATCTGTCATGGCACCAACTCCAAGGAAAATAAGTGATGGAAGGATACTCCATTCATCTAATAAATAAAAATAATGTAATAAACCACCTACACCATTACTTGAATCTTCAATAGATAACATAATATCCGGGAAAAGATTAACAAGTAACATACCAAAAGAAATAGGTACTAAAAGCAGAGGTTCATATTCTTTTTTAATCGCCAAATACATGAAAAACAGTGCAACCAGAACCATAAGATAATTGCCCCATGTGAGGTTAAAGAATGCTGTCTGGTGTACGAGGTTTCCCAATGTTGATAAAATATATTCCATTTTTTACCTCCGTATATTATTTCTACACTACTAACTGATATATCAATTAGTTCATAGAAACTAATACTTTACCTGACTCTACAGAATCACCTGCTGCACACTCAACTGTTGCAACTGTTCCATCCTGTGGTGCACAGATTTCATTTTCCATCTTCATAGCTTCAAGAACAACTAAAACATCGCCCTTCTTTACTGCTGCACCTGCTGCTGCATTTACCTTAAGTATCTTACCTGGCATAGGTGCGTTAACCTTAACGGCACCCTGTGCGCCTGCTGGTGCAGCCTTAGGTGCTGCCTTTGGAGCTGCCTTAGGTGCTGCTGTCTTTGCTGCTGGTGCACTGCTTCCTGTTCCTTCTTCTACAGTAACATCATATACATTACCATTAACTGTTATTGTATAATTCTTCATAATTATTTCCTCCTGCTATTAACCTTTCTGATTGAACGAACAACAAGTCCGTCTGTAGATGTATTCTCTGATGCTGCAATAGCTGCTGTTATTACCGCAACAAGTTCAAGGTCATCAACCTCTTCATCCTGTTCTTCATTAGAAACAATCTGGGCTATTGCATTATTAACACCCTGAGCATCTGCTGATGCGTTATTCTTAGCTTTATTCTTATTCTCCCAAACACTTATATACTTGAATAAGCCGATTATGAATGAAATAAATATAAGCACGATAAATACAGTACCCATACCTATAATTGTGTTCATAACTGCCTTATACATTTTCTGTCCTGTTGTGTATGATGGATTGATAGCACCGTTTTCAAGTGAGAAATCATCATTTATAACAAATTCAAAAGATACTTTATCATTCTTCTCATAAGCAGTATCAACTGTTATAGTACATAACTTACCTGTATCCTTATTAAGTGCTATATTGATAGTTCCAATACTCTTAAGAGCACCAAGCTCTCCTCTTGTACTATTCCAACTGTTATAAAAGCCGATTGTTTTAGCTGTAAGTCCTTCCTGATCCACGATATACTGCTTGCCATTAACCAATGTAAGTGGTAATGCTGACTCTGCATCAGATGTTATCTTAGCTGAATCATTCTGGTCAAGATATGTAATCATATCAGTTGTCCAGTCTTCCAAATATGACTGATACACCTGGATAATCATATTCTTACGTTCTAACTTTGCACTTGTTGTTGATATAGTACCATTAGATGAATCGCAGGCTGTCATGCAGAGTACACATACAAGCAGTGAAAATAACACTAAGAACTTTTTGATATTAACTTTCTTCATATTATCACCTCTTTAATTATACTGTACCATGCTTCTTATCTGCACGAACCTCTCTTTTATCAAACAACATTTCTAATGCTGCTACAACATACTTTCTTGTATCTTCTGGATTAATAATAGTATCAACATAGCCTCTTGCTGCTGCCTGGTCAACACTTGACTGTAAAGCTGCATATTCTGCTGCCTTTTCATTAATAGCTGCTGTTACATCCTTAGAAGCAGCTATATCATCAGCATACATAATCTTAGCAGCTAATGAAGCATCCATCATGCCAATACTAGCCTGTGGCCATGCATACACCATATCTGCACCGATTGACTTAGAATTCATAGCTACATAAGCACTACCATAAGCCTCACCTGTAATAACATTAACCTTAGGTACATCTGCATTAGAAAATGCATATACAAGCTTTGCTGCTGCCTTTGCTATTGTTCTTTCTGACTTAACTGTAGCTTCAAAGCCCTTAACATTAGTAAGTGTAAGGACTGGTATCTCAAATGCGTTACAGAAGGTAACGAACTCAGCAGCCTTATAAGCACCTGCTGTTGTAAGTACTGGTGCAAACTCAGCTTCCTTTTCACCATTCTCATCAAAAAGTGCTGTTCTGTTAGCTACTGCACCAACAGTAACACCATCAACCAGGATAAATCCTGTTACCATCTCTTTAGCATATTCTGCCTTAACTTCAACAAATACACCGTCATCTGAAATATCTGAAAGTGCAAGAGCTGGATCAGCTATTTCTGCTTCCATATCTTTGCACACTCTGTTAAGGTCATCCTGATTATCAGTACATACTGTACCTTCAGCATTGTTAGATGGAAGCATAGATACAAGCTGTCTTACTCCGTTAGCAATGGTTTCTTCATCACCTATAAAGTCTGCAACACCTGCTTCTGCCATATATTTAGCACTTGATGTATCAAGCTTTGATTCATAATTGCCATCTAATGCGTTAGGGCTGTTAACGAATAACTTAGCCTTCTTTTCCTCAACGAATACAAAATCTGAAAGTTCTGCAAGTACTGCAAGACCTCCACCACATTCGCCATATACGGCTGTAATCTGTGGAATAATTCCAGAAGCAAGTGACATGTTCTTATAGATTTCACCAAAACCGTTAAGTGCATCTGTTGCCTCCTGAAGTCTTAAACCTGCGCAGTCAATCAGACCTATCACAGGAGCTCCCATTTTCATTGCCTTTTCATAAAGGCTGGCAATCTTCTTAGCATGCATTTCACCAATAGTTCCGCCTAATACGGAAGCATCCTGGCTATATACATACACAAGATTTCCATTAACCACTCCATATCCTGTTATTACACCATCAGATGGAGCTTTCTTTTCCTGCATGTTAAAATCTGTAGCTCTAGCTGTAACTGCGGCTCCGATTTCAACAAAACTGCTATCATCAAGAATAGCTTCAATTCTTGATAAAGCCTGTGTAGTATTGCTCATTACCGAGACCTCCTCTTTAATATATATTGCTTAGTGCAAACAACTATTGTTTATTTTATAACAATCAACCATTAATTTCAAGTAAATATATGTGTCATTTCCCTTATTTTTTAATGTTTTTTTTAGATTTTTCATTAATTTTGCACACATTTAATCTATCGTTTCAAATATTGCCGCAAGTCCCTTATGTATTATAATAAAAGCCTCTTTTGCTTCTATCTCATTACTCTGGCAGATACTGAGTCCCTGCTTTAAAATATACTTATCAAGACCATACTTGAATCCTTTAAGTGTAAGCGTAACCTCCTCAGTCATAGGAACTATCGAAACATATCTGCCATACTGTTTCTTTTTACTTATCGTATGCACACCTGTCTTATCATTTAAAAGATAAATATAATTATTCTTATCAACTATATGACAGTCTATCCCACAATCCAATGCTAATTTCATATTACCTATATTAGTAATCGTATGGTCCATTCTTGTACCGGTAGCTCCTAATATATATATATCGGAAGCACCATTCTTTATCGCTGTTTCTATAGCAAGATGTGTATCAGTATAATCCTTTTCCCTTGGATATACCTTGAAAGCTGTCTGTTTCTTATATTTTTCAAGTGTCTGCCCATCCACAGAATCATAATCCCCTAACAGATAATCAACTCTAACGCCAAGCCTATCGGCATAGGAAAGACCGCTGTCCGCTGCTATACAGTAGTCAAAGCTGTTATCCTTAAGCCAGTCCTTCGCCCAGTCAATATCCATACTTCCACCTGTTAATATTAAAGTTTTACTCATGTTCTCGCCCGCCTGATTTCCTTCTTCATATTATATCTGTTTTGTAAACCAATATACATTTGTTATAATATGTTCTTTAATTTTTCACATTTATATTTTATAATAAATTAATCGTGTAGTAAAACACTTTATATTTATATGATTTAGGAGGCAAATATGAGTGAGCACAACATTCATTCTGATGAAGGTAATGCTGTTAATATTAACGATAGTGTATCCGGCATTAATGAGCTTGGCAGCAACGAAGCCGAAGGCAATGAGCTTTTAAGGCATTCTGCTAATCTGTATGAAAGCAGTGAAGATAAATACAAGGATAATCTTTCTTCAGCAATTACATTTTTTGTATGTGGAGCAGCAGGTATAATAATACTAATACTTAATGACATTGGCATACTCAAGCTGGTTGTCAAAGGCAGCTCTAACTTCATACTTATCAATATTGTTCTTGGATTACTATTTATCGGCTTCATAGCAATCGGCTTCTGGTCTTTAAAGTATTCAAAGAGCATAAAAAGCAAAGCCGCTGAAGAAAACAAGGATACTGATACCATCCTTGCCTGGCTTACAGATAACATAAGCAAGGATGACATTGAAGCATCTTATCTTAATGACATTCCTGAGGAAATGAAATATTTTAACAGAAGCGATTATATCAAGAAAGCTATAGATAGCAATTTTCCTGAAATAAATGCTGAGCTTGCAGACACCATCGCAGATAAATACATAGATTCCTTATTCAGCTAAACAAAAACTTACAATTAAATATGTACATATACAAACAAAAAGTGCTGTCGCTTTAACGATTGAAATTCATTAAGGCGACAGCACTTTTATTTAACCCTTTAATTATCTATATTACTTGTTAGAAAGATATTCATCAATACCCTTTGCCGCTGCTTTACCAGCACCCATAGCAAGGATTACTGTTGCTGCACCTGTAACAGCATCTCCACCTGCATAAACAGCTTCCTTAGATGTCTGTCCATTCTCTTCTTCAGCAACAATACACTTTCTCTTATTAATATCAAGTCCCTGTGTTGTTGATGAAATAAGTGGATTAGGTGATGTACCAAGTGACATAATGACTGCATCAAGTTCCATAACGAATTCTGAATCCGGAATCTCAACAGGCTTTCTTCTGCCTGATGCATCCGGTTCTCCAAGCTCCATCTTTACGCACTTAATTCCTGTAACATTACCCTTTTCATCTGTAAGAACCTCTGTTGGATTAGTAAGAAGGTCGAATATAATACCTTCTTCTTTAGCGTGATGCACTTCTTCTGCTCTTGCTGGAAGTTCTTCCTCACTTCTTCTGTATACAATATGTACCTCTGCTCCAAGTCTTAAAGCTGTTCTTGCAGCATCCATGGCAACATTACCACCACCAACAACTGCAACCTTCTTAAACTTTGCAATTGGTGTATCATAATCATCTCTGAAAGCCTTCATAAGATTACTTCTTGTAAGATACTCATTAGCTGAAAATACTTCATTTGCATTCTCACCTGGAATACCCATAAATCTTGGAAGACCTGCACCAGAACCGATAAATACAGCATCAAAACCTTCTTCATTAAGAAGCTGGTCAATAGTCATAGACTTACCAATTACCACATTAGTTTCAATCTTAACGCCAAGCTTTTTGACATTCTCAACCTCTGAGGCAACTACTGTCTTCTTTGGAAGACGGAATTCTGGAATACCATATACTAATACTCCACCTGGTTCGTGAAGCGCTTCAAATATAGTAACTTCATATCCCATCTTAGCAAGATCTCCTGCACATGTAAGTCCTGAAGGACCAGAACCTATAACTGCAACCTTCTTGCCCTTCTTTTCTGTAGGCATCTCAGGTGCAACATTGTTTTCTCTTGCCCAGTCAGCTACGAATCTTTCAAGCTTACCAATAGATACAGCCTCTCCCTTAATACCTCTTATACACTGGCCCTCGCACTGTGTTTCCTGTGGACATACACGTCCACATACAGCAGGAAGTGCTGATGACTTTCCAATAACCTTGTACGCCTCAGCAAAATTGCCTTCTTTAACATTATGAATAAATTCAGGTATGTTAATTGATACTGGACATCCCTGAACACATTTTGCATTCTTACAATTAAGGC
>CAKRKK010000133.1 GCA_934358235.1 uncultured Lachnospira sp. | reverse complement strand
GTACTGCATTCTAATTTCAAGCAATTATACTATTCGTATGATTACATTCTGTCGTGGAATGTTCTAGAAATAACATCCATCTGCTGTTCCTTTGTAAGGTCAATGAACTTAACAGCGTAACCAGATACACGGATTGTAAAGTTAGCATATTCTGGCTTTTCTGGGTGTTCCATAGCATCAAGTAACTTATCCTTACCGAATACGTTAACATTGAGGTGATGAGCGCCCTGATCGAAGTATCCATCCATAACGTTAACAAGGTTGTTAATTCTTTCTTCTTCGTTATGTCCTAAAGCGTCTGGGTTCATTGTCTGTGTATTAGAAATACCATCTAATGCCCACTCGTAAGGAAGCTTTGTAAGTGAGTTAAGTGAAGCAAGAAGACCATTCTGCTCTGCACCATAACTTGGGTTAGCACCAGGAGCAAGTGGAGTACCAGCCTTACGTCCATCAGGCATAGCACCTGTGTACTTACCATATACTACGTTAGAAGTAATTGTAAGGATAGATGTTGTTGGCTCTGAATCTCTGTAAGTATGTCTCTTCTTAATCTTCTCAAGGAATGTCTTAAGTAACCATACAGCGATATCATCAGCTCTATCATCATCGTTACCATACTTAGGGAAGTCGCCTTCGATTTCGTAATCTACAACGATACCTGTTTCATCACGTACTGTCTTAACCTTTGCATACTTAATAGCTGAAAGTGAATCTACAACGTGTGAGAATCCAGCGATACCTGTAGCAAATGTCCTCTTAACATCTGTATCAATAAGAGCCATCTCAGCAGCTTCATAGTAATACTTATCATGCATATACTGGATAAGGTTAAGTGTATTAACATAAAGATCAGCTAACCAATCCATCATAGCATCGAACTTATCAACAACTTCATCATAATCAAGATATTCTGAAGTAACTGGCTTGTAAGCAGGACCAACCTGTTCTCTGTTCTTAACATCTACACCACCATTGATAGCGTAAAGTAAGCACTTAGCAAGGTTTGCTCTAGCTCCGAAGAACTGCATTTCCTTACCTGTCTGTGTAGCAGATACACAGCAGCAGATTGAATAATCATCGCCCCATGTTACCTTCATAACATCATCGTTCTCATACTGGATTGAAGATGTATCAACAGAAATCTTAGCAGCATACTTCTTGAAGTTTTCTGGAAGTCTTGAAGAGTAAAGTACTGTAAGGTTTGGTTCTGGTGAAGGTCCCATATTTTCAAGTGTGTGAAGGAATCTGTAGTCATTCTTTGTAACCATTGAACGTCCATCGATACCTGTACCACCTACTTCAAGAGTAGCCCATGTAGGATCTCCTGAGAATAATTCATTATATGATGTAATTCTTGCGAACTTAACCATTCTACACTTCATAACGAAATGATCAATAAGCTCCTGAGCTTCCTTCTCTGTAAGAGTACCAGCTTCAAGATCTCTCTGAATATAGATATCAAGGAATGTAGATACACGACCTACAGACATAGCAGCACCATTCTGTGTCTTGATAGCTGCAAGATATCCAAAGTATAACCACTGAACAGCTTCCTTAGCGTTAGTAGCTGGCTTGCTGATATCATAACCATAGCTTTCAGCCATCTTCTTCATACCTGCAAGTGCCTTGTACTGATCAGATATTTCTTCTCTTAAACGGATAACATCATCTGTCATTGTTCCACAACCACAGTTAGCGTGATCCTTCTTCTTTTCTTCCATAAGGAAGTCGATACCATAAAGAGCAACTCTTCTGTAGTCACCTACGATACGTCCACGACCATAAGTATCAGGAAGACCTGTGATGATATGGCTGTGACGAGCCTTTCTCATCTCTGGTGTATAAGCATCGAAAACACCCTGATTATGTGTCTTATGATATTCTGTGAAGATCTTATGAAGTTCTGGATCTGGTTCATAACCGTAGTTCTTGCAAGATTCTTCTGCCATCTTAATACCACCATAAGGCATAAATGCTCTCTTAAGTGGCTTATCTGTCTGAAGACCAACTACCTGTTCAAGCTCCTTCATAGATTGATCTATATATCCAGGACCATAAGCTGTAAGACCAGCAACAACTTTTGTTTCCATATCAAGTACGCCGCCCTTAGCTCTTTCTTCCTTCTGTAACTCCTGAAGCTTTCCCCAGAGCTTATTAGTTGCTTCTGTTGGGCCTTCAAGGAAACTTTCATCTCCATCATATGGCTTGTAATTGTTCTGAACGAAATCTCTTACGTTGATCTCTTCTTTCCAAAGTCTGCCTTTGAAACCGTTCCACTGATCAAAATTTACCATTTTATTGGTTCCTCCTTAAAAATTGACTGTTAAATTGCATAGTAGTCTGTACATTGTATACAAACATCTGTAAAAATATAAGCGAATCTGTTAATTTCTTAACTATCACTCGCATGATGTATGTTAACACCACCATCAATATATTTCAATACATTTTTTCGTTGTTTTTAGTTTTATACAATTCGTATGTATATATTTAAAAACAATACTTATAGTATTTACAGTATTTTCTTTATTATACACTTAAAAACTTCTATATTTACACCTGAAAACTTCTATAATATTAAGCAATCTACTATAGCCGCTACAATCATAACAGCCTGAAATGATTCTTCTTATATTCTATAAGTCCTTCATTCTGCATTCTTCCAAGCTCTGCTGACATAGCACTTCTGTCAACCGACAAATAATCCGCTAACTGCTGCCTGTTAAATGGAATATCGAATTCATTGCTATTATTTACATTAGCCTGTGCTGACAGATATGACAGAATTTTATCTCTGGTTGTTCTTTTTGACATATGCGTTATTTTTTCATTCATTTTAACGCATCTGTTGGCAAGCAGATACATAAGATTCCTTATAAGCCTGCTATGAAACTGACAGTTTTCGCTACACACAGTTATTACCCTGTGTGTATCTAAATATGCTATAACTCCCTTTTTAACCGCCACAACACTTACATTGCACACTCTGTCGTTGCTGCAGGCGTATGCTTCTGCAAATACATCTCCCATAAAAGCATGTGTCATTATATGTCTGTTACCCCAGTAATCCTCCTGCTCAATACTAACCTCACCCTCTATAACCATTCCTATTCTTTCAACAATATCTCCATCCCGCAATATATATTGTCCTTTATCAACCGTTTCAAATCTCACATCAAGGCATTTAATCATAGACGCTGTTTCTTCCCTGCTGACACCCGCAAACAGGCTGCTCTGCCTCATAACCTCTATCCATTTATCCATATACACTTATTCTCTCAATACTTATTTACTATTATATTAACAAGATTTATTCACTATTATAATAACAACATTTATCTACTATTATACTAAAGTCTTATAATATATTTTGTTGTAAATACAACATACATTTATATTATCACATAATATAATAATTCAATGTAAGTGTCAAAATATTTAAACTATAACATTGTAAAGGAGTTATATATTATGATTAGAAAAATAATAGAAATAAACGAAAACCTATGTAACGGCTGCGGCTTATGTGCACACGCCTGTCACGAAGGTGCTATTGGAATTGTTGATGGAAAAGCAAAGCTGCTAAGAGATGATTACTGTGATGGTTTTGGTGACTGTCTTCCTGCATGCCCTATGAATGCAATACGCTTTATAGAAAGAGAAGCCCCTGAATATAATGAAGCTGAGGTTCTTGCTAACAAGGCCGCAAGCGGAAGCCAGATTAACAACTGGCCAGTCCAGATTAAGCTTGCAGCACCTTATGCACTTTATTTTAATGGCTGTGACCTTCTTATAGCTGCTGACTGCACAGCTTACGCTTACAGCACCTTCCATCATGACTTTATGAGAAACCATATAACACTCATTGGCTGCCCTAAGCTCGATATGATTGATTATTCTGAAAAGCTTACTGATATATTCAGAAATAACAATATAAAAAGCATAACTGTAACAAGAATGACTGTTCCATGCTGTGGTGGACTTCAGTATGCAGTTGAAAAAGCCATTGAAGCTAGTGGAAAGAATATTCCATTAAGAGTTGTTACCATTGGCACAGACGGTAACCGCATTAATTAACCTCCGGTAATTACCAGTAATTTCAAGTAATCATCAGTAATGTCAGGTAATTGCAAGTAAACATTAGAAACATTTTTAAAACAAAGGGTTGTTTTGTGAACCAACAACCCTTTGTGAATATCTGTCTACTGTGTAATAAACTTTTTAACCTGTTCTTTTCCTATGAAACCAATACTTGTATCTGCTACCTTTCCCTCCTTGAATAAAAGAAGCATAGGTATAGATGCTACATTGTATTTTAATGCAAGTGACATTTCCTTATCTGTGTCAATCTTACATATCTTTACAGCATCCTGCTCTGCTGCCACCTCTTCAAGCACAGGACCTAACATCTGACAAGGTCCGCACCAGGCTGCCCAGAAATCAACAAGCACCGGCTTATCTGACTTAAGCACCTCCTGCTCGAAATTATCCTGCGTTACATGTACAATACTACTCATAATACTCTCCTTTTCTGCCCACATTTTTATCATTAAACAGATTGTGCCAGATTTACACAACCACAATCTCCACTTTAAAACATATTGTAAAAATATATTTCAAATTATTTTTTATTTATTCAACTGACGATATTCAAGACTTTCTCTTTCCATCTGCGCAAGTATTCTTGCTATAGTCCACTGGCTGTTTATCTTCGTCATTACAGCCTTATAATCAACCTTATAACTGCCATTTCTCATTTCAAATAAGAGCTTGTCCATATGCTTATCTGTAACGTCACAGAATATGACAAGACCTGCCTTATCCAGTCGTTTATCACTAATATTATCTTCTGGCCTGTAATCCCTGCATTTAACCAGAACCTCTTTCAAAGCAGATGACAGCATATCATCCTCAACAACTATACTCTTAATTCTCATATTAGCTGCAGCTTTTATTATGTCCTTTGCATGATCAACATTGTATAACACTATTTTTTCCATATTTACTGACTCCGCCTTATGCAACTTAATAACTGTTCTTCATCTGTTTACTTAATCAGCTTCTTAATTTCGTCAAATTCATCAGAATGATTTCTTGATACTGCTCCTGGATTTCTCTTAAGCATTCTGAATACGCTCTTATAGCTTTTCTTATTATCAGTCTTAAGCTTTACCTTTTCATTTTCAAGAGTTTCTAACAACTGGTTAGCCGCTTTTTCATCCATAAGTTTATTTTTAAGACTTTCAACTATCGCTTCACTCATTTTCTGTAAGGTAGCAAGCTTAACGCCCTTTCGTTCATCCATGTTTTTCTCAAATGTAAGTCTGCCCTTTGCCTTGCTTACATTATTCATAACTGTTGCCCTGCCCTCAGCAAGCTTTTCCTTCATTCTGTTATAATCATCTTCTGCAAATGCAGTTGCAACCTCTATTCTTTTTGCTATCGTCTTTATCTGCTGGTTGCTGTTAGCAATTCTTTCAATGGTTGCTTTAAGATCCATAGCTTCATTGAATGACTGGGTGAAATCTACTGTCATAACAATAGCCACTCCAAATGCAATAATATCTGCAATGGTTACTGGAAGCATACACACAACACTCTCTATAGGTCTGTGCACTATTCTTACAAGCAATACAGAGAATATGCCCCATCCTACTGAAGCAAAAAGACATATATGCCCCATAAGATTGAAGGGCTGCTTACTATAATCCCAGTATCTTACTCCGAACATACGCTCCATACAATAGCCTGTAACGAACTCAAGTATCGTGGATGATATCATACCAAACACAAATATAAGTGGTATAGATTCCCTTACGCCTATTGTGCTTACAAGTATTACAATGGCTCCCGAACCATATATAGGTAGTGCAGGTCCATGCAAAAAGCCTCTGTTAACCCATTTTCCTGACTTAGCTGACACATAACAGCTCTCCCATACCCAGCCTATAAAACAATATATAAAAAAGAATAAAAACCACTGTGATACAGTATATGTCTGCATTATATTCCTCTTCTTTCCAAGTATATAAAATACTTCTTTATTATTTATTACACATTCTGCGTAGAAATATTCTAACACTTTCTTTATTGTGCTGTCAAAAAATCCCTTTATTTTCTATGTGTATACATTTCAAATGCACAATTTACGTCTTATAAGGAGAAAGCCCTGCCATATGTTTAAAACACATGACAAGGCTGTTAAGGCTTTGATATAAAGTTATGCCATAAATATCACAAATAGCTTCTGACATTACATTACACAGCGTACCAAATTGCTGCATTACTATGCTTCCTTAGCAATTCTTACACACCGTTAACCCCATATAAGTTCTTTTAATCTGTGCTTATAATTCCTACTACACATAAGCTCAGTTTCTTCATATAGTACTATGAAATTAGAGTTCATTTTTCTTACTTTCATTATATTAACTATCTCCGATTCGTTAACATACTCAAACCCATACTTTTTCAATACATCATATACTTCCCCAATTTTCCCATAAAGCTCTTCCTGAAATTTATCGGTATGAATTGTTATAACCCTGTTATCGCAACTAATATAATTAATATCCCTGACTCTTATTCTTACTACTCTTGTATTATTTCCACATACAAGTATTCCCTCATTTTCCTTAACAAGTAACTTACATGCACCCATATCCACCTTTACTCTCCTCATTTAGCTTGTAAACGAAAGCAGGATTACCAATGCTAATTATATA
>CAKRKK010000132.1 GCA_934358235.1 uncultured Lachnospira sp. | reverse complement strand
CGTTTTCGGTGTTCGGCGTGTCAATAAGTATAAATTGCTTATTTGTGCGAGCACAAACGCAATTTATACTTTTGACACTTACATCATATAATTATTTTCGTATATGCTGTTGCTTTTTGGCAGATTACAGGCTACAATTTAATTATAACAATGATGCAGGCATCAGGGTACGTTTTTATGCCAGTCATCTTAAGAAACAATTATACATGCACAGAAATGGAGATTACTATGGATATAATGGATGTAGCTGGTCTTTCAACCGCTCTTAGTTCCACACAGCTTGTTAACGATGTCCAGGTTGCTGTTCTAAAGCAGTCACTTGACACATTAGAAACCAACGGTGATGGTCTTACTAAGATGATGGAGGCTTCTGTTAATCCTGGATTAGGACAGAATATTGATATAAGAATCTGATAAGTACAGCTTAATCAGGAGGTAACAGACAATTACAGCTTAAGCTACGCATTACTAATGCAATACTAAGCTGCAATAACTCAATGACTTAACAAAAGAAAGAGATTCCAGACTGTTTGTGCAACGTCTGAAATCTCTTTTTATTATGTTAACTTATATAATTACATTTTTAATATGTTAATTCATCAATTCCATTATAATCATATACGCTATGCTTGCAATAATAGTGACTACAGCCGGAATTGTCACAATATGTCCATTGTCTGTGCTGCTAACCTTGCGGCTGTCTGACACCGCTTCATCCGATGCTTCCTTATCCGCCGTTTCTTCGTATGCATAATCAGAAGTCCGTTTAAAGCTGTTCTTTAATATATCAAGCCTTCCATGTCTTTTCGCCATATTTCTTATGCACAATACTGCCAATGCTGTAAATACAACAGCAAGCACAAACATCATAACAATACCTGCTAATCTTGTACCAACTGAATCAACAGCAAGCTGTGATGTCTCTGTCTGTGATGCCAGCTCATACGCACCACATAACTTCAATATCTGTATAACAGTTATTGAAAATGTATTGATTGCAAAGTGCGCACATACTGATGACCATATTGAACCGGTTGCTTCTACCATATATGCAAATATAATTCCAATCGCAAATGCATAAGCAAACTGGTTGATATTAAGATGAAATATTCCGAATATAATTCCACTCATAACAGCAGCCTTAAGCACGCCGTGTTTTCTATAAGCTCCGTAAAACAGGCCTCTGAACACGAATTCCTCTACTAGTGGAGGAATAACAGCTATAAGTATAACCTGTACAGGATATGGAAACGCTGAAAGTCCCTGCGCTGAATCCTTCACATAATTGTTAGAAAAAAGCATGGTAATATTGTTAAGGAATAATACCAGAGGTATAAACAGATACCCTGTAAGAACTGACATAATAACATCCTTAATACCTATAAGCTTATACTGCATATCTTTTCTTATGCTGATTCTTGAAACCAATATGTATACAAGAGCTATCACAATAGTAACAGCTTCACCAACAACATATAGAATCCATAGTGGCAATGCTATCCCCATAGCAGTTAAAACACCTATAAGTATTCCTGCTGCAGCACTAAGCACAACATATGATATGAGAAATACCGGCAGAAACCAATTTATCCTTCTTACTTCCATGCTATAGCTTCCACTTCAAGTAATACATCCTTTGGAAGTCTTGCAACCTCTACACAAGAACGTGCTGGGAAAGGTTCTTTAAAGTATTTCTTATATATCTCATTAATTTTTCCAAAATCATTCATTTCTTTAATAAATACTGTTGTTTTTACAATATTTTCTACCTTAGAGCCTGCTGCCTCTACAAGATTGCAAAGATTCATAAAAGCCTGTTTAGCCTGTGCCTCTACACCGCCCTCAGCTATCTTGCCTGTCTCAGGAATAACTGGAATAACTCCTGATGTATACACCATTCCATTAACTTCAATTGCCTGTGAGTATGGTCCAATTGCACTTGGTGCCTTGTCTGTACTTATAACCTTCTGCATATAACTAATCCTCCATTCCTGCGAAATACCTGCTCATATTCATCACACAGACGTGACGCAGTTTTCTATAATATAATGTGACTATTAAAAACAGCCAGTAATAATTGTACAACAATTATCCCGGCTGTTCAAGAAATATCTATTTTTTAATTCTTGTCCTTCAATATAATAGAATCCTCTGTTATTATAATTCTCCCCTGTTTAAGCAGCCTTCCTACACCTCTCTTGAAGGCATTCTTGCTCATATCAAAGTTCTTCTTTATAATAACCGGATCTGCCTTGTCATTAAATCCAAGACTTCCTTCATTTCTTACGATAGCTGCATATATCTTCTCAGAATCCTCATCCATCTGTATATATGCCTTCTGATGAAGACTTATCGTAAGTTTGCCATCTTCACGCACCTTAATGACACGGCCATACACAACATCACCAATCTTTATATCATCAGACATTTCATTTCGCGTGATAAATCCATAATAAGCATCATCTATTGCTACATATATTCCATGCTCCGGTTTAATACCTATAACAGTTCCACTTACAGCACTATCCTTAACATACTTGTCAGTAGTTGTAAGATATTTGCTAACCTTCATCGTAGCCGCAAGTCTGTTGCTTCTATCTATGTATAAAGCTACCAGATACTCTTCACCCTGGTTAACATGCGTAGTCTGTTCCTTATATGGAAGTAATATATTCTTTTCGAGTCCCCAGTCAAGAAATGCTCCTATGCTGCTCACTTCACACACCTTTAATCTTGCAAGTCCGCCTAACTGTACCTTTGGCTTATTCGTTGTAGCTATAAGTCTGTCACTTGAATCCTTGTATACAAACACAGTAAGAGCATCACCTATTTCCACATCCTCTGGCACCTGCTTTTTAGGAAGCAAAACCTTATCATCTTCTGTTCCAAGATATACTCCGAAATCTGTTTTCTTTACAATATTAAGACATTGTGTTTTTCCTAACTGTATCATGTGAGTGACTCCCTTCTATATTACATATTAATTATATATAATGTCTGGGCATAAGCCCTCGACTTTATTATTGCATTATTAAATTATTGCATCCGATGCTTAATATCTGTGCAAAAAAAATCCCCCGCTTATTAGCGAGGGTTAGCTGGGCTTGAGGGATTCGAACCCCCGAAATGCTGGAATCAGAATCCAGTGCCTTACCACTTGGCGAAAGCCCAATATCGTGACAACAAAATGAATTATATACTAAGTTTAAAAACAATGCAAGTGTTTTTTTTGAATTTTTTTAAAATTTTTCAAAAATAATTCTCACAAGGTTATTCAGCTTCTTTATCAGCCTTATATTTTCCTGACTTACACTTCCAGCTTATACTTTTACATAAGACTTTTCTTATCTCCTTATGATTCTTACTGTACCATCACTATCTGTTCCAAGATTAGGTGTATCTACAAAGAACTTATACTTATCAAGTACTGAATCCTTCTTCATCTCTGAAATAGCCTTACTTACATTGATATCCTCATAATCCCTTGTGGCTCCCTCAAGATTAAAGCGCTTTTCTTTTCTGAAATCAAACGAAAAATCTGTGGGATCAGAATATTTAGGTGCCTTATTGCCTGCTGACAAAGAATAATCAGTTGTCTGCCCATCAACATTCTTATTCTCATCTGGCTTAATATCTGACTTAATATCTGACCTAATATCAGAAGCCTCTGCTGCCTGTGTTTTCATAGTACTATAAGTGCTATAATCCGAATTAACCTTATCACTATTATATGTACCATAATCAACATATCCTGACACTAACATCCTGACACTTCCTTTCCCTCATTATCGTTCTCCATCTTATTATCGGTCAATCCATTTATATACTTAACCCTGCTGTATCATTTTCACATATCAACAGCCTCAGCCTGCTATTCCTCCATAATTACAGGGAAGCCTTCCTTGTAATCCTTTATTATATATGGATGTTTTCTGGCATAATCATATATTTTGCTTCCTATTTCACTTCTGACAAGCTCCTTAAGCTCTTCTCCTGGTTCTCTTCCTAGTGCCGCACAGGTTGGTGTAAAAGCTATAACCAGCTTTCCACCCTTTCTCATAATTCTAAGCGGCCATATCTTACAGTCAAATGGCTTGTCCTCATCTGAGAGCATACAGCCCTTATTGGCATCAAGATAATCACAGGCTGCCTCCTCTTTTGGATTGTCTGTTTTATACTTATGCTCTAACTCCATCTGGCCGCAGCCATCAAGCCTTCTGAACTTCGATATAACATTATATTCATTACTATGTGATAATTTTTCACACTCTTCTATTGGAAAAAGTGGTGTTTCCCATAAACTGCTTCTTCTGAAGGAACAGCAGAATCTGCAGTCTGCACAGGATTCTTTTGATAGTACCTTTGAAAGCATTATAAACTCCTCTCTGTTGCGCTGTATTTTTTTAACATCATTTTAGGGTGATAGGACTCCTTCGCCTTTCTTAGTCCCGGAATATTAATATCCTCTTCCCGGTTAATATATAACACATCCTTAAGTGTCCTTGCATATAACTGGTTAATAGTTGCATAGCCTCCATTTAGTGCATACTCTCCTATACATTTTTCAAAATGTATATCAACAGCCTTAGCATTTATATAAGAGGCTATTGTCATCGCAACCGGAAGCTGGTTTACATATATTATTCCTCCTGTAAGCTCAAGCTCATTATAATAAAGCAATGCCTCCTTAATAGCATTATATTCTGCCTCAACTGACGCATCGCCGTCTTTAATATGCTCCTGATACCAGCTTTCCTCCACAACTATGGCATCATCAATATTGCCATCACCGATTTCACTATACATAAATGTTTCATAAGTTCTCATAAACTTAGATACGTGATTCTTCTTTTTATGATATGCTTTTCCTGCAAGTGTAGAAAGCTCTGTCTGCCCATATATATAATCGCTGTCGCCATCATCCCTGTTATACTGTAGCCCATCACCATATACAGCCTCTAATACCTTCTTTTGTTCTTCTGTTATAAAGCAGAACTCCAGCCTGCGGTTATTTTCCTGTGCATCCAGTTTTACAGCTTCAAGGGCTTTGTCTATATTCCCTTCTCCTAATGGAAATGTATAGCCCTTCCTTCCAGCTTTCCCCTCATAATATCTTATGAGAAAATCTTTATAAAATGACACTTTTGTATTATATTTATGTCTTAGCAGATATATGTTGGCAAATGCCGCATCACTTCCAATATATCCTGATTTTTTTACGCATCCGCTTATCCACTCCCGGTCCTTTAGTTGTGGTTCACTCCATACCAGCATATCTACCTCCCTGATTGTTATATGTATCAAAAATGTATCTGAAATAATAACACAGTATATTTTTAATCTCAACCTTGATTAAGAAAACACATCATTAAATTTGTCTAAAATCAGTCAATCGTTATTGCTATATCCTGATTATTATTCTAAAATAAACACATCACATTAAGAAATCCCATCTGCGTTTTCTTAATATTTTCTTTATTTTTATTGAAAGGAGCGGTCTTTCAGGACCACTATATTATTATGAACAAAAAAAATATCATTTTTATCCTGATTGGAATATTTCTTATTTCCCTCAGATTTAATGTATCCATTGGTCACGTTGTAATTGATGTCACAAACGATTGCATAGGTTTTCTTCTTATTGTTTTAGGTTCAATTCCTATGATGAAACGTAATTCGCTTTTTAAGAAGGCAGGTATTGTTTCAATTGTCGGTCTTGCTGCCTGCGTTATTGCACAGGTTATTAACTTCATTGACTGGCAGGATGCTGCAGCTACTATGCTTTCAATATCTATGGGAATAACAGTTATATTTGCAATATACTTCACCTACTATTTTACAGAAGCACTTGTTATGGAATCCAATGTCCAGGAAAAGTCTGCTGCCACACGTAATTATCAGATGACCTGGCTCATCCTTTCCGCTGCTATATTCGTTCACTTTATGGCATTCGGTTCTTCTATTACATTATATTCAATTCTTGTTGAAGCGGTAGTTGGAATATGCGCTCTATATTATTGTTTTTCGGTATACAGCTCAAGTAAGCAGCTATATGAGGATTAACATAACATGATACCAGGGTCAAAAGGTCTAAACCCACATGAGCTTGCTCATAGGTGGGTGAAAGACCTTGGGACCCGCCCCCGATATTCGCATATCGTGGGATGATAATCCCACGATATGCGAATATTGGGGAGAATTGTGGGAGTGCGTAGCACGAAGCAATTCGTAGGTATCAAAGTAGAGGGCTTTTGACCCAGACATCATATCATTAACTTAGCAATGATATGTTTTCCTTCTCGCAAAGGCTTATATATAGCCATATAAAGCTTATAATGTTAACAGCATTCTATAATATGCTTTACAATATTCACAGTTTATATTCAACGGTTGACTTTATTGCAGCAAAGTGTTTACAATAAGCTTGTCAATCGGAATAAAGGGGAGTTAGAGATTATGAAAAAGCTTGAAATCATCATCAGACCAGAACGACTTGACGATTTAAAAAATATTCTTAACAGCAATGGTGCCCATGGACTTATGATTACCAACATTATGGGTTATGGCAGCCAGAAGGGGCATAAGCAGGTATATAACGGTGTTGACTTTGGCGGCAATCTTCTGCCTAAGGTCAAGGTTGAATCCATTGTATCTGACCAGACCTATGAGAACATCATAGACCAGATTATAGAAGAGATTAATACTGGTGTATATGGTGATGGCAAGATATTCGTCTACGAGGTTGCTGATGCAATAAGAATCCGTACCGGCGAGCGCGGCAATGATGCTCTTTAACAC
>CAKRKK010000131.1 GCA_934358235.1 uncultured Lachnospira sp. | reverse complement strand
CTTAACCTTGATGGTTACAAGAAGATGATCAACGAAGCTGCTGCTACATACCCTAACTTCAAGGCTGTTGCTACAACTCTTCGTCAGGTTAAGACTGCAACTGTTAATGATTGGTCAGCAATCTGCTGGGCTGATGGTGAAATCTACAAGGCTGCTCAGTATGATGGTCTTGAAATCATGGACAGAGTTGGTGGCGGTGATTCATTCGCTTCAGGTCTTGTATATGGTCTTATGACATTCGAGGATGCTGAAAAGGCTGTTAACTATGGTGCTGCTCATGGCGCATTAGCTATGACAACTCCTGGTGATACAACTATGGCTTCTCTTAAGGAAGTTGAAGGTATCGTTGGTGGCGCTGGTGCCAGAGTTCAGAGATAATAACAGCTTGTTAATGAGTTTTTATTATCATTGATTTAATTCACTATTTTGGTTCAACCAAATCTAAAGAAAAAAGAGCTTTCCGGTTATCCGGTCAGCTCTTTTTCTTTAATTCTCTTTTTTAATTTTCCCCAATAAGCTGTGTAATAATAAAGTGTTCATCAGACTTTATGAAAGCTATTGCGTAAATTACACTTTTTTCGACACGAATGATAAAGTTTTTACAAAACATTTTATAGAATTTTATTAAAAATCAATATATAATAATGTAAGTATTAAATGTTTGAAGTGGAGATTACTATGAAAATTGCCATATGTGATGATGACAGCTATGAATTAAATATGCTAAAAGAACTTTTAAATAACTATGAGCCTACTACTGATATTAGCCTTACTGTCAAATACTATAACAGTAGTGTTGAGCTTGCCTCAATTGCTGAATTTGAAAAGTTTGACATATATCTTCTTGATATAATTATGCCTGCCATGAACGGACTAGAGCTTGCAAAGGAGATACGTTTGTTCGATAAGGCTGCACCAATCATATTCTTAACTTCATCCTGCGAATTCGCAGTAGACAGTTATGAAGTAAAAGCTTTTAATTATCTGCTAAAGCCTGTAAACAAAGAACGCCTGTATAACACACTTAACGAGTTGATTGAATTATTTTACAAGGAACAGATAAGCAACATAATTATTAAAAATAATTCCGGCATACATAAAATCCGTACATCCGACATTGTCTATGCCGAAGCACTTAACAGAAAGGTAACTATTTACCAGAGAAACAATGAACATATCGTATCGACCGATGCTTTCTCATCAATATGTAATATGCTTATAGTTCATAAGGAATTCCTGCTCCCGCACCGTTCCTATATCGTGAATATGAACTACATAAACACTATAAACAATAATGAAATCCATCTTAACAATAACAAGACTATTCCGCTGGCACAACGCCGCGTCAGTGAAATTAAGAAGCAATATTTAAACTTCCAGATGGAGGAATAATATATACTGGCAGCGAATTTACTTCGCACCCCAGACAATACCAATAATCACAGCTACACAACTTTTCAGGAGGTCTGTATGGATATTTCAACTTTTTTAAATCTTATTAATTATGTCTTTGTGCTTATATTCGGCATAATTGTATCCTTTTATTTTGCCGACATACGCTGGGAGGATAATCACAGACTTTTTACATATACAACTCTTGGCTTCGTTTTATTTCAGGCTGCATGTTATCTGCTGCTAGGTGAGAACGTGCTTTATAGAAGCTACCCTGTTCTTATACATCTTCCTTTAATTGTTGTCATAAGGTTTGTCTGCCATAAGAATATATACATATCATCCATAGCTGTTTTATCAGCTTATCTTATGTGCACCCCAAGAAAGTGGTTTGGCACTCTTGCCACATATATTTTCAGCGATATACCTATGATATCAAATATTGTTACAATAATTATTACAATACCTCTCATATTCGTAGTAATTAAATACATATCTCCATATATAGTAAGGCTTAAGGATGAATCCAAAACCATTATTTCAATATTCTTTCTTCTGCCCCTCACCTACTATATATTGGAGTATGCTTTTACTGTGTATACAGACCTTTTATATCGAGGGGAAGCCATTGCTATTGAGTTTATGGACAGCTTTATTGTTATACTTTACTTTATTCTGTCAACTGTCATACTCACCATATCTAACAAGAAAAATACCGCTGAACGTGAAAATATCATTCTCTTATCTGCTGCTGCACAGGCCAAAAAAGAGATTGCCCAGTTATCTGACTATCAAAAGCAGGCAGCTATATACCGCCATGACCTTCGCCACCATATGAACTTTATACAGAACTGTCTTAATAATAGCAATTATGAACAGGCACAAAATTACATTAACGAGATATGTAGCAGTCTTGATAACAGCAGAATAACCCGCTACTGCGATAACGAGGCTGTTAATCTGATACTATCCTCTTATATCGACAAAGCCAGGCAATATAATATAACCACGCATGTATCTGTTTCTGCCTCCAATCTTGCAGACTACAAGCCAACTGACCTCTGCAGTCTTTTTGCAAATGCACTTGAAAATGCAATAAATGCCTGCAGGTCCGAACAGGACACACAGGCAGCTATTAATAATTCATATAACAGCGTATCCGGCTACGCTTCTGATTACAACGGGATTAATTCTAACCGTATTATTACAGTAAAGGTGTTTGATAAGAATAATAAATTATGTATTAACATCGCCAATACTTATACTGTTGAACCTATATTTATCAATAATACTCCTGTATCGTATAAAGCCGGCCACGGTATTGGTGTTAGAAGCATAATATCTGTTATTGAGAAATATAACGGAGTATATGATTTCTTTACCAAAGATGGAGTGTTTTATTTTCAGGCGTGTATATAAGTCAATTAATTCTTATTAATGTGTTTTTATTTATATATTAAATTACTCCACACCCTTAAATATCACATTTTTTACCGGATTAAGTGCGAATAAAAGTATCATTCCAATAATGCCGCACACTATGAATTCGCTTGCGCCTATTGTCACAAAGAACATAGCAAATACGCCCTCTGAACCATAAGCATATCTTAATACAAATGGTACTATAAGTGTATTCGCAATAATTGGTGGTAATGGTGCAAGCCACTTATTCTTTCTTAACGCATACGTTCCTATTGCACCAATAAGTGTCGCAAGGCTTCCAAATATTATATCCCATATAGCCGCACCACCTAATATGTTAGATAACAGACAGCCTACGAATAGTCCAGGTATCGCTGCTGGTGTAAAATATGGCAGAATTGTAAGTGCCTCTGCTATTCTGAACTGTATAGGTCCGAAGCTGCAATAGTTAAATATAATAACAAGCACAGTATAAAGTGCTGCAATGACAGCCGCCTGTGTAATAAAGATGGCTTTTTTACCTTGATTTAATGTATTATTCATTTTATTCTCCTTTAGTTTTGTTTTATGTGTGGAAGGTTTCGAACACACATTATTATAATTACTGGATATATGAAACATATTTACTGACAACATTCCGTATATATCACATTCTAAGACACA
The DNA here is from genome assembly GCA_934358235.1 of uncultured Lachnospira sp. GTDB lineage: Bacteria > Bacillota > Clostridia > Lachnospirales > Lachnospiraceae > Lachnospira. Next base: position 3,344 of record CAKRKK010000131.1, on the reverse strand, counting down.
TTATAAGACGGACAGAAATATAAACATCTGCCCGCCTTAATCCATATGTCACTATATATATGCTGTTATTCAGAATTACGCAAAATCTGAAAAAACACACAACTGCCTCTGAACATCAGCATTTATAAACTCTGTTAATTAGAGAGTTACACCCTGCTTAAAGATAGCTAAATCGTGGAAGCCAGCGATTTCAGCCTTTACCTTCTTACCAGAAGCAACATCTAATACAAGCTGGAAGAGTTCCTTAGCTGCATCTTCAAGTGGAAGGTCATCTGTTACGATTCTTCCTGCATTGAAGTCTATCCAGTTGCTCTTATTGCCAGCAAGTCTTGAGTTAGTAGCAATCTTTACTGTAGGTACTGGTGATGCAAATGGTGTTCCACGTCCTGTTGTGAAAAGAACCATCTGTGCTCCTGCTGCTGCACAAGCTGTTGAAGCAACAAGGTCATTACCAGGTGCGCTAAGAAGGTTAAGTCCCTTATCAGATACTCTTTCACCATAAGCTAATACACCCTTAACAAGTGATGAACCAGACTTCTGTGTACATCCAAGTGACTTATCCTCAAGTGTTGTGATACCGCCATCCTTGTTTCCTGGTGATGGATTCTCATAGATTTCCTGACCATTCTTAATGAAGTATTCCTTAAAGTCATTGATAAGGTGAACTGTCTTCTCGAAAAGTTCCTTATTAGCACATCTATTCATAAGGATAGTCTCTGCACCGAACATTTCTGGAACCTCTGTAAGGATAGTTGTACCACCCTTAGATACAAGCATATCTGAGAAAAGACCTACTGTTGGATTAGCTGTAATACCTGATAAACCATCAGAACCACCACACTTCATACCAACGATAAGGTGCTTAGCACTAACCTTTTCTCTCTTAAAGGTTGCAGCATAAGCCATAAGCTCCTTCATTATGCCTTCAGCAACTTCCTGCTCATTCTCTACATCCTGAACCTGTAAGAACTTAACTCTGTCTGGGTTAACTTCACCGATATAATCCTTAAGAACTTCAATACGGCTGTTCTCGCAACCAAGACCAAGTACAAGTACTGCACCAGCATTAGGATGGTTGATAAGGTCAGCAAGTACGTGTCTTGTGTTCTCCTGATCCTCAGTTACCTGTGAACATCCGTATGGATGTGGGAAAGCAACAACTTCATCAACACCTTCTGGCTTGTTAGCTCTTGCTGTAGCTTCGATTGCTCTTGCTATTGAATTAACACAGCCAACTGTTGGAATAATCCATACTTCATTTCTTACACCAACTGTACCATTTTCACGCATATATCCATCGAAAAATGCTTCCTCTGTTGGCTCAACATCCTTATGTCCTTCTGGATTATATGTATATTCAAGAAGCTCACCAAGAGCTGTCTTTAAGTTATGTGTGTGAACCCATCCACCAACTTCTATATCAGCCTGTGCAAAACCAATTCTAAAGCCATACTTTATAACTGCATCGCCCTTCTTTATAGGCTTTATAACAAACTTGTGTCCCTGAGGGATATCTTCTATTGTAGTAACCTCAGTACCCGCCACATTAAGAGTTGTACCCTTAGCAATCGGCTTAAGAGCTACTGCAACATTATCATCTTTATTAATCTTAATAAAATCCTGCATAACTACCTCCTTTATTTACTGTTTATATTTATAACCTTCCTGTCAGCTTCTATACATAAGCCATAACCGGCTGCCAGTACAAAAAGCAAGGGCGGATGAAGGAAAACACCCGCCCTATGTAATTAATACTTTGAAATCTGGCAAGAATATTATGCTAATTCTTCATTATCAAGAGCTAAATCGTTAACTACAGCTCTCATGCCTCTTTCTCTGATATCTGTAATATATCCAGTAATAACTTCTTCAAGATCAAGAACCTTAGTAAGGTCTTCACCACCGAAGAACTTAGTATTGCTTAAGTAAGCATGTGTGAACTCAGCAGGTGTCTTACCAGAGTTATCTCTGAAGAAATCAAGTACTGCCTTATCATCTGTGATATTGTACTCTTCACCGTTTCTGTCACCCTTTAATACAATACCGCCATTGAACTCAGCTTCTGTCTGTGATGTATAGAAGCTCATAAGTGCTGCGATAGAGAATGTAAGGTACTTAGGAAGCTTATTAAACTTCTTAACATATCCTAAGAATGATGGAAGGCATCTTGCTTCCCACTTAGATACAGAGTTAAGAGAAATGCTTAATAATCTGTGATCTACGAATGGGTTAAGGAATCTGTCTATAACAGCCTTAGCGAATTCATCACAATCTTCCTTAGAAAGTGAAAGTGTAGGAATAACTTCATTGTAAAGTGTTTCTTCCATATACTTTCTGATAACTGGATCCTTCATAGAATTCTCAACGTTATCATTGCCTGCAAGGAATGATGCTAATACGAAAGAAGTATGAGATCCGTTAAGGATTCTAACCTTTCTTTCCTTATATGGATGATGATCCTTTGTAAATACAACATTAAGTCCAGCTTCCTTGAATGGAAGTTCCTTTTCAAGCTGCTCAAGTGCAAGATTAGAATCGCTCTCTACAACCCAGAGACCAAATACTTCTGCACGGTCGATAAGCTGATCCTCATAACCCCACTCTTCGCAAAGCTTAGCTGCATCTTCTCTTGGATAACCTGGAACGATTCTATCAACAAGAGTTGGGCAGAATGAACAATACTTGTTTACCCAATCCTTGAAGCCATCTTCAAGTCCCCAGAGCTCTATAAACTTCATAATGCACTTCTTTAATTCAATACCATTATCTGCAATAAGTTCGCATGGAAGTAAGATAAGTCCCTTATCTGCTGCACCATTAAACTTCTGATATCTCTTGTAAAGAAGCTGTGTAAGCTTACCTGGATATGTCTTAGGAGGGCGAGCGTTAGGATCGTTATCTGTCTCGTCATATACGATACCTGCCTCTGTTGTATTAGAAACAATGAATCTAAGTGATTCACTTGTACCATATTCAATGTACTTATCATAATCTTCAATAGCTGCTACTGCATCAACTACTGATGTGATCTGACGTGTGATTTCCTTAGGCTGTCCATCTACGAAACCTCTTAACTGAAGTGTATACTGACATTCCTGATCGTGGAATCTTTCAAGTGTACCAAACTCGATTGGCTTAACGATAACAACACCACCATTGAAATCTGTCTTTTCATTAGTAACATCGAAGATATAATCAACGAATGCTCTAAGGAAGTTACCTTCACCAAACTGCATAACCTTTACAGGTCTGTCAACTGCATGTGTAATACTCTTGTTTAATCTCTGCATATTTATCCTCCATTCCTGCCCAACCCACGGGCATATCAGGTCTGCAAAGCGCGC
>CAKRKK010000130.1 GCA_934358235.1 uncultured Lachnospira sp. | reverse complement strand
TATGGAATGCTTCAAGATTCATTATGATGAATGATCCTGATAATATGATTAAGGCTACTGACAAGAAGCCAGAAATGCTTACAGCAGCAGATAAGTGGATATTATCAAAGATGAATTCGCTTATAAAAGAAGTTACAGACAATATGGAGAAGTATGATCTTGGTATAGCGGTTGCCAAGCTTAATGACTTTATCTGGGAAGAATTCTGTGACTGGTATATTGAAATGGTTAAGCCACGTCTTTATAATGATGACGACACAACTAAGACGGCAGCTATATGGACATTAAAGAAGGTTCTTATAGATGCACTTAAGCTTCTTCATCCATATATGCCTTTCATAACAGAGGAAATATTCTGTAATATACAGGATGAAGAAGAGTCTATTATGATAAGCTCATGGCCTGTATACACAGAGGATAATAATTATTCAGAGGATGAAAATGCTATTGAGACTATTAAGGCTGCTGTCCGTAATATAAGAAACGTAAGAGCTGAGATGAATGTAGCACCTAGCCGTAAGGCACTTGTATATGTTGTTTCAGACAACGAAGATATAAGAAATATATTTGATAATGGCAGGGTATTCTTTGCAACACTTGGCTATGCGAGTGATGTTAAGGTCCAGGCTGATAAGAGTGGCATACCAGATGATGCTGTATCAACAGTTATTCCAGGTGCAGTTATCTATATACCTTTTGCAGAGCTTGTTGATATTGACAAGGAAATAGAAAGACTTAATAAGGAAAAAGATAAGTTACATAAGGAAATAGCAAGATGTAACGGCATGCTTAACAATGAAAAGTTCACATCTAAGGCTCCACAGGCTAAGATTGATGAAGAAAAAGCTAAGCTTGAGAAGTATTCTGATATGCTTGCACAGGTTGAAGAAAGACTTAAAACACTTTCTAAGTAATAATGCACAATAATAGAACTAAGAGAGGATGCTCTCAATTATGGAAAGGAACGGATAAGCTATGGCAGATAATTTAATGAAGAAATTACCTTTTACACGTTTTGCTATGGAAATGAGAAGTGGTAAGATAATCGAAATAGATGAAGGTTTTGTTAAATTGCTTGGTTATACAGAGGAAGATATGAAAAATGGACTTGTGTTCAAGGATATTGTTCCAGATGTTGATTATGAAAGTATTATAGCAGAGCTTAGGGAAACTTTTATCGACCAGAGATATGCCTGCTACGAGCATTTCTTCAAAACTAAAACAGACGAAAAAATAAGAGTTGTAGTATTCATAAGAATTGAAAATAAGTTACTTGAGGGACACAGAGTGTTAAGAGTGAGCGTAGGTAATATTTCAGATCTTAAGTAATATATGAAGGAGAGAACGTTGAAGCAAAAAAAGAATTGGAAGGAGTTTGTTCCAGGAATTGTATTGTCAATTGTTTTTTCTTTTATGTTATGTGTATTTGCTCCATTAGAAATGTATTTTACGAATATTGATGAATTCTGGTTTGACGTATATCTGCTTCTGCCGGTAGCATTAATCTGCTTTGCGGCGGCAGCAGTTATATCAGTACTGGTTATGCTTGTGTTATTTCTTATAAACAGAAGAGTATATCAGGTTGGATTAATAATAGAATTCATCGTATTTATATGCACATATATACAGGGAAATTATATGGTAGCATCGTTACCAGCATTAGATGGTAATAAAATAGATTGGAGTAAGTATATGGGGAATATTATAGCAGGCGTGGTAATGTGGATAATTATAATGGCAGGTGTTGTAGTTTTTCTTAAGGTATTGGGCTTTAAGAAGTTCTGTTCGCTTGTTACAATAGCCGGTGTATGTATGTTTCTTATGTTTGATGTAACATTGGCAAGCGTATCAATCGGTAATGAAGGCTGGGAGCATAAGGTCGGAAGTGAATGTGTTCTGACAGACCGTAATATGCTTGAGATGTCAGACAATAGTAATTTTATCATATTATTATTGGATGCGGTTGATTCGGGGATGTTTACCCAGTTACTTAATAGCAACCATGCGTATAAGGATGTATTTACAGATTTTACCAATTATACGAATACATTATCAGCATATCCGTTCACCAAGCATTCTATTCCATATATATTAACAGGTGACTGGTATGAAAACGATGAAAAGTTCAGCACATATTACACTAAAGCAATGACTAATTCCAAGCTTTTTAGTATGCTTGAGAATAAAAAGTATAAGATGGATGTATATGAGGATGAATTGGAAATGGATACATCATATGCATCAAGATTTGATAACATTATAGATAAGAATAAAGGAATCAACTCGTATAGAAGGTTTATTGAGCTTGAATCTAAGCTTGTGGCATTCAGATATCTTCCATATGGCTTTAAACAGTCTGCTGTTATTGATATGACACATTTCAAGCAGATAAGAGGCAAGTATGGCGCTGCTGATATGGGAGAAGCCTTTACTGCCAGCAATATGAAGTTTTATGATAAGATAATGGATGGTAAGATAAATAAAACGGACAAGAACTGCTTTAAGTTTATACATGTTGAAGGAGCTCATGTTCCATTCAAATATGATAAGAATATGAATTATATTGATGATGGAACATATTTTGATAATCTTGAGGCTTGTGTAAAGCTTACAGCTACATATTTTGACCAGTTAAAGAATAGCGGTGTGTATGACAATTCTGTGATAATAGTTATGTCTGATCATGGATATAATTATGATGAAACCTATGGCCGACAGAATCCTATATTATTCGTAAAAGGAATTAACGAAAAGCACGAATACCGTGAATCTGATGCGCCAATATCATATGAGGATTTAAATACAGCGTATGAAAGGCTGTTAAATGGAAGCAGCAGCGACCAGATATTTGATTATAAATCAGGTGATTTAAGACAGAGAAGATTCCTGTTCTATTACTTTGAAAATGATGAGCATATGGTGGAGTATACTACAACAGGAAAAGCAGCGGATACAGATCAGCTAATGCCAACTGGCAGAGAATATGACAAAAAGTGATTCTGATGGTTAATAAATACAATGCCTGATATAGCAGGTGTTTATCAGCTATAATCAGAGTCAGATTAAAGCAACGGGAATGGAGAACAAATGCAGGGATTATTAGAAACTGTTCAGAAAAATATTGAATTCGTGGGAATATCAATATTGCTTATGGTGGTGGTTTTTGCTATTGCCAGAGGTAGTGAAGTAATTATAGAGAAAAAAACAGGTGTGAAGTTTACATCTGAAAAAACTAAAGTTAATAAAACAGTTATTACGGCTATGCTTGCGGCAATAGCAGTAATACTTATGTATTTTGACTTTCCTATACCTTTTATAGCTCCAGGTTTTTATAAAATTGATTTTAGCGAGATACCAGTTCTTATAGGTTCTTTTATGTTAGGACCATGTGCAGGTGTTATAATAGAAGCTGTTAAGGTTATATTACATTTCTGCATGAAAGGAACAACAACTGCATTTGTAGGTGATTTCGCGAATTTCATATTGGGCTGTATGTATGTTGTACCAGCAGCCATTATATATCACACTAAGAAAACAAGAAAAATGGCGATAATATCACTTATAGCAGGCGGAATAGTTCTTGTTGTGGCAGGAATGCTTCTTAATGCAGTATATCTGCTTCCTAAGTATTCGGAGCTGTATGGAATTCCTATGGATGTGCTTATTTCAATGGGAACTAAGGTAAATGCATCTATTAAGGATGTATTTTCGTTTGTTGCACTGGCAGTTGCTCCATTTAATATAATAAAAGCGTGCATAGATGGAACTATAACTGTTGTGCTTTATAAGTATCTTAGTCATCAGTTAAAAGCGTAGTATCCGATATTGTGTTATGAAGGCGTATGCACACAGATACGATAATGTATATATTTGAAATTAATGCTAATAATATCTTTTGATACAGATAAACTGTCTGATATCAGGCAGAAGACGGCAGGAAAGTAAAAAGTTATATTTTATTGACTGACGTAGAATTAAAGGAGGATATTGTATGCATAAGTTTAAGTGGATTGTTGTTGGTGCAATGCTTATCACAATAATATCAGTACTTGTGGGCTGCGGCTCTAAGGCTGATTCTGAAAGTGGGAGTAATGCTGGTTCGGGAGGCAATAGTAACAGTACGGTAGAGAAGCTTATGACAGATGCAGCAACGGGAGCTAAGGAAATTATGACGGATGCTGCGACAGGCATGAAGGAGCTGGCAACGGATGCAGCAACAGGGGCTAAAGATATGATGGAAACAGCTAAGGATGGCATGAAGGAAATTGCAACTGAAGCTTCCTCAGCTATTTCTAAATAGTACAATACAAGTGTTAAAAAGATTAAAGCTGTCTGGTTTTTACCAGATAGCTTTTTTTGTTGGCAGCAAGGCTCGTCTATTGTAAATATCTGATATGTTTGATATACTTATAGAAAATACTTTCAAAGGGAGAATTGTAGTGAAAGACGGATATATCAGAGTTGCAGCGTTAACACCAAAGATAAAAGTTGGAGATTGTGTATATAATGCTGAGCAGATTAAAAAGCTGATTAAAGATGCTTATTTAAACGATACGGCAGTAGCAGTATTTCCTGAGCTGTGCATAACAGGTTATACCTGCAATGATTTGTTTTTACAGGATACGCTTCTTTATGAGGCTATGGAAGCATTACGTGATATAAGGGATTATACCTGTGATTATAAAGGAATGCTTGTTATGACAGGGCTTCCGTATATGTATCAGGGCAAGCTTTATAATGTAGTTGCGGTAGTTATGAATGGGCATATTCTAGGCCTTGTTCCTAAGCAATATATACCTAACTATGGTGAATTCTATGAAAGAAGACAGTTCTTTGAAGGGTTTAGCTGCAATGTGGTTGTTGATATAGATGGCGACAGGGTTGCTTTTGGCGGAAGCATAATATACAGCTTTGATAACTACAGCAAGCTAAAGGTGGCTGTTGAGATATGTGAGGATTTGTGGACACCTCAGCCACCAAGTATAAGACATGCACTTAATGGAGCAACACTTATAGTTAATGCCTCAGCCAGTAACGAAACAATAGGTAAGGCAGCATACAGAAGGGAGCTTGTAAAAGGACAGTCTGCAAGGCTTGTCTGCGGATATGTGTATGCAAGCTCAGGAGATGGAGAATCAACACAGGACATCGTTTTTGGAGCCCATAATATAATTAGTGAGAATGGTTCTGTTCTTGCAGAAGCAAGAAAGTTTGCTAATGAATCTATTTATGCAGACATAGATATGGATAGAATATGTTCAGAAAGAAGAAGAATGTCTACGTTTGTTGTAGATGAAGATGCGAATGCAAAGGAAGGCTATACATATGTGCGTTGTCCAGAGCTTATGACCAGAGAGCTTAAGCTTAGAAGATTCTTTGATAAAGCTCCTTTTGTGCCGGATGATAAGTATGAAAGAGCTGCAAGATGTGAAGAAATACTGGATATACAGACATATGGCCTTAAGAAAAGACTTGAACATACAGGGTGCAAGAGTGCTGTTATAGGTATATCAGGAGGTCTTGATTCAACATTAGCATTGCTAGTTATAGTCAGGGCATTTGATCTGCTTGGACTTGACAGAAAGGGTATAAACTGTATTACGATGCCTTGCTTTGGAACAACAGACAGAACTTACAGTAATGCTGTAAAGATGAGTGAAAAGCTTGGAGCTTCCTTAAGAGAAATCAATATAAGAAAGTCTGTTAAACAGCATTTTGAAGATATCGGACATGATGAAGCTGTACACGATATTACCTATGAGAATGGGCAGGCAAGGGAAAGAACGCAGATTCTTATGGATATTGCTAATCAGACTAACGGCATGGTTATAGGTACAGGTGATATGTCAGAGCTTGCTTTGGGATGGGCTACCTATAATGGGGATCATATGTCAATGTATGGTGTGAATGCCTCTGTTCCTAAGACACTTGTCAGACATCTGGTAAGCTATTATGCAGATACCTGTGGAAATAAGGAATTGTCTGAGGTGTTATATGATGTACTTGATACACCAGTAAGTCCGGAGCTTCTTCCGCCGAATGAGGATGGTACAATTCAGCAGAAAACAGAAGATCTGGTTGGACCATATGAGCTTCATGACTTTTTTATGTATCATATATTAAGATTCGGGGTAGGACCTGAAAAGCTTTTTAGAATTGCAAAGCTGGCATTTGCGGGAGAATATGATGATAAGACTATATACAAGTGGCTTCGTACATTTGTATGGAGATTCTTTTCACAGCAGTTTAAAAGATCCTGTCTTCCGGATGGCCCAAAGGTAGGCTCTGTAGCTGTATCACCAAGGGGAGATCTTAGAATGCCGAGCGACGCAAGCAGCGCAGCCTGGATAAGAAAGCTTGATAAACTGAAAGAAAGTATAGTGGAGGATTAATATAATATGGCAGTCAATAATGCTAAAGGTGCATATAAGGACAACAAAACAGATAATGATAGAATCATCACAAAGTATGATAAGAAGATGGCTAAAAGGAAGGCAGAAGAAAGAAGATTACAGAGAGAAAAAGTAATATTCAGGGCAGTTTTTTCTGGTGTTATTGCGGGAATTATAATAGCGGCCGCAGTTATATCGGGAATAAGATACAATAAAATACATAATAAGTTTATAAGTGTTGCTGGTGATAATATAAGCCAGATAGAGTTTGATATGTATTATAATGTATCTAAGAATGCTTTGATGTCACAGCCTTTTTATGAAAATATGACTATGGCAGATTATTTCTCATATATGGGATATAAAAGTTCAGAAAATGATAAGAGCCAGACAAATAAACAGACAGGAAAGACATGGTATGAGTACTTTGC
>CAKRKK010000129.1 GCA_934358235.1 uncultured Lachnospira sp. | reverse complement strand
GTCATGGACAGTACTTTGATCCACCATCAATTATTCTTCCGCTGGGAATTTCCTTCTATACATTCCAGTCCTTTAGTTATATTGTTGATGTGTATCACGCCAAGTATGCAGCAGAGAAGAATGTATTTAAGTATGCGCTTTTCGTTTCGTTTTTTCCACAGCTTCTTCAGGGACCTATTGGAAGATTCGACAGGCTTGCCCATCAGTTATACGAGGGGCACAGCTTTGAGCTTAAGAGAATAGAGTTTGGCATACAGAGAGTTATGTGGGGACTTTTCAAGAAAATGGTTCTTGCAGACAGAGTAGCTGGCGTGGTAAGTGAGATATTCACGAATTATGCCAGTTATGGAGGCTGGTATAATATAGTAGCGGTGCTTTTATATAGCATACAGCTATATGCAGATTTCTCAGGTGGTATTGATATAGTTATTGGTACTGCACAGATGTTTGGAATAACTATGGATGAGAATTTCAGGCAGCCCTTCTTTTCAAGGTCAATATCAGAATTCTGGAGAAGATGGCATATTACACTTGGTACGTGGATGAAGGATTATATATTCTATCCATTTTCATTATCAAAGTGCATGAATAAGTTTGGAAAATGGTGTAAGAAGCATATAGGAAGCTATGCAGCAAAGACACTACCAGTCTGTCTTGCAGATATACTTGTATTCTTTGTGGTAGGTATATGGCATGGTGCAGAATGGAAATATATAATGTATGGCCTGTATAATGGCTTTATAATGGCATTCAGCAGCTTTGCACAGCCGGCATATAACTGGCTTCATACAAAGACACATATAGACAAGGATTCTAAGGGCTGGAAGCTGGTGCAGATTATAAGAACCTTTATTCTTGTTAATATAGGCTTCTACTTTGATATGGCACCGGGAATGGTTGATGCGCTTGTTATGATAAAGCAGAGTATAACGGGCTTTAGCTTAAGCCAGGTAGGAATAGCAGCCTTTAAACCACTTGGAATGGAGAGCCGCGATTTTGTTATAGTACTGGCAGGCTGTATTATTATATTTATTGTAAGCATTATAAAAGAAAAGGGTATAAGCGTGAGGGAATCACTTGCAGCTAAACCAGTAGCCATAAGATGGGCAGTATATTACGGACTTATAATATTTACACTCGTATTCGGTGCAACAGCAGCATCTACCGGTTTCTTATATGCTAACTTCTAATTACTGGCAGAATGGTATGAATAAGGCGCATATAAGGAAGAGACATATAGGGAAGTGCTTCTGTTTATTGACAAAGAATGACATGAAAATTATAATTACAGGATAAAAGACATTTATTCGTTATATTTCACACAGTATGTAATATTCTGCTGTAGCAGGAGTTTAATGTACTGTTAGTGATTCTTTAGCAGCTTTGATTAATCAGAAGATTGTTGAATGGAGGATAATAAACTATGAAAAAGACAGCATTAATTATGGCAGGTGGAAAAGGAGAAAGATTCTGGCCAAGAAGCCGTGTATCACTTCCTAAGCAGTTCCTGTCACTTACAGATGATGGTAAGACTATGATCCAGCTTACAGTAGAAAGAATCAGTCCACTTGTAGATATTAAGGATGTTTATATTGCAACTAATGCGAATTACAGAGAGCTTGTTAAGCAGCAGCTTCCAGGTATACCTGAGGAGAATATATTATGTGAGCCAGTAGGAAGAAATACAGCACCTTGTATAGGACTTGGAGCAGTTCATATTGCTAAGAAGTATGAGGATGCGGTTATGATAGTGCTTCCATCAGACCATCTTATAAAGCATAATGATATATTTGCAGATACATTTAAGTCAGCCTGTGAGATAGCAGAGGAAGGTGAGAATCTTGTTACAGTAGGTATTACACCTAACTATCCTGAAACAGGTTATGGTTACATTAAGTATAATGCAGCTAAGAAGGCAGGCGAGAGCTTTGCAGTTGATAAGTTCGTTGAAAAGCCGGATCTTGAAACAGCTAAGAGTTATCTTGCAGACGGAAGCTATCTGTGGAATTCAGGTATGTTTGTATGGAAGGTATCTACTATACTTAACTGCTTTAAGGAATATATGCCAGCTTCCTACGATGGTCTTATGACTATAAAGGCTTCTGTTGGAGCGAAGGATGAGCAGGCTGTGCTTGAAAGAGAGTTCCCTAATCTGGAATCACAGTCAGTAGATTATGGTATTATGGAAAAGGCTTCAAGCATCTATACACTTGCCGGCAACTTCGGCTGGGATGATGTTGGTTCATGGCTTGCAGTAGGCAGAATTAAAGAAAATGATGAGAACAACAACGTTGTTAATGGTAATGTAGTTACAGTTAATACTAAGGATTGTGTTATCGAGGGTGGCGAAAAGCTTATTGCAACGGTAGGTTTAAGAGATATCATTGTTGTTGATACTAAGGATGCAACGCTTATCTCAACTAAGGAGAATGCAGGCGAGATTAAGCAGGTATTAGCTAAGCTAAGAGAATCAGGTAAGCAGGAATATTTATAATAAACAGGCAGGAATGGAGATTAAAATGTCGAAAACAGACGTATTGAATATAGTGATTCCATGCTATAACGAAGAAGAAGTACTGCACGAAACAACAAAGAGACTTACAGAAAAGCTGGATAAGATGGTGGCAGCAGAGCTTGTGTCACCTGACAGCAGAATAGTGTATGTCGATGATGGTTCTAAGGACAAGACCTGGGCACTTATAACAGAGTTTATCAAAACTAATCATTATGTTGACGGAATAAAGTGTTCGCGTAACAGAGGCCATCAGAATGCGCTTCTTACAGGACTTATGACGGTTAAGTCAGAGTGTGATATGGTTATATCAATGGATGCAGACCTTCAGGATGATATTGAGGTTATAGATCAGTTTGTAAAGAAGTATGAGGAAGGCTGTCAGGTAGTATACGGTGTCAGAAGCTCCAGAAAAACAGATACATTTTTTAAGAAGTTCACAGCACAGGGCTTTTATAAGCTTATGCAGGCTATGGGCGTAGATATTGTATACAATCATGCAGATTACAGACTTATGAGTAAGAGAGTTCTTGATGAACTTGAGAATTATAAAGAGGTTAATCTGTTCCTTAGAGGAATAGTGCCACTTATCGGCTTTAAGTCAGATATTGTAACATATGAAAGACACGAAAGATTCGCAGGAGAGTCTAAGTATCCATTAAAGAAGATGCTTTCATTTGCCTTCGACGGCATAACCTCCTTTAGCGTAAAGCCTATAAGACTTGTAATGTCAGCGGGAGTGATCATGTTTGTTATGAGCATTATATTGCTTATATATTATGTTATAGGTTACTTTATGGGTAATACTGTACACGGCTGGGCTACAATAGTCATATCTATATGGGCAATAGGCGGACTTCAGATGCTTGGAATAGGTGTTATTGGTGAATATGTAGGAAAGATATATATGGAAACTAAGGCAAGACCTAGATATATTGTTGAGGAATATATCAGACAAGAGGGTAAGAAGATATGAGTAGAAAAGCAGATATAAGCCATACATTTGCAGTATGTGCCTATAAGGAATCACCTTATCTTGAGGATTGTATTAAATCCTTAGTTGCACAGACTGTTAAGACTAATATAATAGTATGCACATCAACACCCTGTGATTATATAAAGAATATTGCCGACAAGTATTCGCTGCCGGTATATGTAAGAGAAGGGAAGAGCGATATACGTGATGACTGGAACTTTGCATATAATACAGCAGCAACAGACTGGGTTACAATAGCTCATCAGGATGATATGTATGATGAGGAATATGTCAGGTATCTTGAAAAAAGAGTAGCAGAGCTTAGGGATGTTACTATGTTTTTCACAGATTACAAGCCTATAAAGCATGGTGAACACGAGGTAAGGGATGTCAATTCAAAGATAAGAAGATTTCTTCGTATTCCTATGAAGTCAAATCTGCTTGCAGATAAAACATTTTTTAAGAAAGCAATACTTTCACTGGGCAACAGTATATGTTGTCCTTCTGTAACATACAATAAGAAAAAGCTTGGCGGGAATGTATTTACGTCAGAACTTAAGTTTAATATTGATTGGGAAACCTTCTATAAGCTTGCACTTGTAAAGGGAAGCTTTGCATATGTAGATAAACCACTCAGCTATTACAGAGTTCATGACGGAGCAACAAGCATGGAATTCATCGTTAATCACACAAGAGAAATCGATGACACATATATGTTTAAGAAGTTCTGGCCAGGATTCATAGTTAAGATTATTATGTGTTTCTATAAAAAGGCGTATGACACATATAAGTAATAATCGATAAAGGGTTCCTGTTATATAATACGTGTGCATTATAAAAACAGGAACCTTATTATTTGCGCAGAAAGCCTGCGCAGGATAGGAGAAAATATGGGTAAGAAGATATACGGAGTTATAGAGGCTATATATATGTGGTTTGTGGAGCTTCTATTTAAGATTATAAGAAAAGAGCTTACGGATTCGACAAGAAATACCTTCAGGGAGTTTCTTCAGTTTGGACTTGTTGGCGTATCTAATACGGTCGTTTCATATGCAATATATGTAGTAGTTCTGCTTGGACTGCAGAAGGCTCACCTGTTTAGCAGCGTGGATTATTTCATAGCTAATATCGTATCATTTCTTTTAAGTGTTCTATGGTCCTTCTACTGGAATAATAAGTTTGTGTTCCAGCTTCAGGAGGGCGAGCATAGAAATATATGGAAGGCACTTTTTAAGACATATGTTTCATATGGCTTTACCGGACTTATACTTAATAATGTATTTTCATTTTTATGGGTATCAGTATTAGGAATCAATAAAATGATAGCACCAATTATTAACCTTATTATAAATATACCTATTAATTTCTTTATGAATAAGCTCTGGGCATTCAAAAAGAAGTAATGAAAGATGGAGGGATTAATGGAGAAAAAAGAAGGCGTAAATAAGAAGAGTACAGTAATAAAGTGTATAGTATGGGCTGCCTCCATAGTACTTATTGTGTTTTATCTTACTGTATTTTATCTTGGTTTTAACAGAAAGTCCTGTCTTGAATATGAAATGGTGTATTACCGTGGAATATATTTTGAAAACTGGCCGGGTGTAGGAGGCATTAATTATGCTTTGGGTACTAAGGAAAAAAGAACCGAAGAAAAGTTCATTAACAGGCGCGGAGGCGGCTGGAATACAACAGCAGGTAATGAGCTGTGGACATCAGAAGAAGCTGCATATATGATGTATCATATTATGGATGAAGAAGCTGGCGAATTCACAATAGATATATATGTTGAGTCAATGGTATCAGAAGATATTAATGCCAGCGTGTATGTTAATGACGAAAAGGTGATAGGTAAGCTTTCAGTTGGACATAATAAGGGAACGTTCAGCTTTGACCCATCAGTAGATGTATATACAGTTACTATTAATTCCGATAAGGTATATCAGGTTGATGCTAAGGGCAATATTATATCTGATGATACAGAAGCAGCAGATAGCAGCAGTATGTCACAGACAGAACAACAGGAGCTGGCAGCAGCGGATGAAGCGCCTGAAGAAGAGGAGCCTGTATACAGAGGCGTTAAGATATACAGCATAACAATAGACAGGAAAGGGTAGGATATGAAACAATCAGAGACTAAGAAAATAATAATAGACATTACAAAGATGTTTTTATTATCAAGATTACTACTTATATTCGTGGTTGCAATATTCAAGATGGTATCTGGTGAAGATTGTCTGTCTAATGTTGTAAATAGCTGGGATAGTGGCTGGTATAATTATATAGCACAGAATGGCTACGGAATAGATATACCGCTTAATGAAGCTAATCATCATGACTGGGCATTCTTTCCATTATATCCATTTATGATGCGTCTGGTAAAGCTTATTACCAGGTGCACAAGCTGGGATACAGCAGGAATGATAGTATCTAATATATGCACACTCGTTGCAGGCATCGTTTCTGTTAAGTATGTAAAGCTTACAAGACCAGATATGAAGGATCCATATCTTCCAACGATTCTTATGTTTTTTGGACCATGGTCATTTTACTTTTTCCTTAACTACACAGAGGGACTTTTCTGCATGCTGCTTGTAATATTTTTCTATTATGTAAAGAAAAAAAGGTATCTTTTGGCAGCAGCAGCGGCAGCCTTTGCAAGTGCTACAAGAGTTGTAGGTGTACTTCTGGTGTTTGTGCTTATATGGAATATTATAGTAAATGAAATGGATAAAAAGAATCCTAAGGAGCTTGTAAGGCTTATTATAAGAAATCCAAAGACGCTTTTATCAGTACTTTTATGTCCATTAGGTGCATTTTCATATATGCTTATGCTTTACTTTAAATCAGGTGATGTATGGGCTTTTATGAGAGCACAGCAGGCATGGGGAAGAGACAGCAAGGGAATATATATGTTTGTAACAAGCTTCAGGGAAACAGGAAACGTGGTACATCTTATGCTTTCGCTTGTTATTATTATATGCTTTCTTCTTTATTTCAGGCTTTTGCGTGAGAAAAGATGGGATGAAGGCGGATATGCAATAGTTACAGCAGTTATTCCCTTCGTATCAGGTCTGTATTCTATGATAAGATACTTCTCTGGAACATATTTTATACACATACTTGTAGCGCAGTGGCTTGAACGAAATGAAAGGTATAAGGATACAATACTTGCTGTCCTGATAGTTGCAGAATGTATACTGTTCTACTACTGGATGGTTGGAACAATATATCTTATATAGTGAGTTTAACAGATAAAAATGTGGATATTATATGTAACAGATATATTCATTGACTAAAAAAGTAAAGAGGTCATCAAATGTGAACTGCTCCCCGTCAAGTAGACAATTGAAAAAATATAAATTTTTCCTGCCAGCAGAAATTTATCTGCTGGCAGT
>CAKRKK010000128.1 GCA_934358235.1 uncultured Lachnospira sp. | reverse complement strand
TCTGCATTCTTAACCATAAGGTCTGCTAACTTGTCATTACCATCTACATATACAGTAATCTTATCCATAACCTCAAATCCAGCATCCTTACGCATAGTCTGGATCTTACTTACGATTTCTCTTACGAAGCCTTCTTCGATAAGCTCTGGTGTAAGGTTAGTATCCATAACAACTGTGATACCCTTGTCAGAGCTTGCTACAAAGCCTTCCTTCTGAGTCATCTCTATAAGAACATCATCCTTCTCAAGAACGATATCTTCACCATCAGCATTGATTGTGAATGAACCCTTAGCGTTAAGCTCGTCCATAGTTGCATTGCCATCAAGTGTTGAAAGTGCTGCTCTGATAGCATTAAGATGCTTGCCATACTTTGGTCCAAGTGTCTTTAACTGTGGCTTGAATGAGTATGAAGTAAATGCTCTTACATCATCTGTGTACTCAACTTCCTTAACATTAAGCTCATCTGCTATGATAGCTGTAAAGTATTCGTTTAACTTCCAGTCAGCCTTGATGTACAACTTGCCGATTGGCTGTCTGTTCTTGATGTTAGTTGAGTTACGGCATGCTCTTCCGATAACAACAGCATTTAATACATCTTCCATGTTATCTTCAAGTTCCTTGTCAATCCATTCTTCCTTAACTTCTGGGAAGTCGCAGAGGTGGATACTGATAGGAGCTGTCTTATCTATGCTGCATACAAGGTTTCTGTAAATGCTTTCTGTCATGAAAGGAATCATAGGTGCTGCTGCCTTGCAAAGTGTTACAAGTGTTGTGTAAAGAGTCATATAAGCATTAATCTTATCCTGTTCCATACCCTTAGCCCAGAATCTTTCACGGCATCTTCTTACATACCAGTTAGAAAGTTCATCTACAAAGTCCTCAAGTGCTCTTGCTGTTTCTGTAATCTTGTAGTTGGCAAGATTATTATCAACAGTCTTAACAAGAGTATTAAGCTTAGAAAGAATCCATTTATCCATAACTGGAAGCTTATCATACTCAAGTGAATACTTAGTAGCATCAAATTCATCTATATTAGCATAAAGTACAAAGAACGCATATGTGTTCCAGATAGTTCCCATGAACTTTCTCTGACCTTCTGTAACAGCCTTGTCATGGAATCTGTTAGGAAGCCATGGTGCTGAATTCTCATAGAAGTACCAGCGGATGGCATCTGCGCCATGCTTCTTTAATGCATCAAATGGATCTACCGCATTTCCCTTTGACTTACTCATCTTCTGTCCATCTGCATCCTGAACGTGACCAAGTACGATAACATTTTCATAAGGTGCTTTATTGAAAAGAAGTGTTGATATGGCAAGAAGTGAGTAGAACCAGCCTCTTGTCTGGTCAACAGCTTCTGAAATGAACTTAGCAGGGAACTGCTGTTCAAACACTTCCTTATTCTCAAATGGATAGTGGTGCTGTGCAAATGGCATTGAACCTGAGTCAAACCAGCAGTCGATAACCTCTGGAACTCTCTTCATCTTGCCCTTACACTTAGGGCAGGTACATGTAACTGCATCAATATATGGTCTGTGAAGCTCGATATCCTCTGGACAGTTATCAGCATGCTCCTTTAACTCTGCCTTACTTCCGATAGATAACATTTCTCCACAATCATCACATACCCAGATATTAAGAGGAGTACCCCAGTATCTGTTACGTGAAATTCCCCAGTCCTGAACATTTTCAAGCCATGCTCCAAAACGTCCTGTACCAATTGTTTCAGGAATCCAGTTAATTGTCTTGTTATTAGCTATTAAGTTAGCCTTAACTTCTGGGTCACTCATTTTTATAAACCATGATTCTCTTGCATAGTAGATAAGTGGTGTATCACATCTCCAGCAGAATGGATAATCATGCTCAAACTTAGGCGCATCGAATAACTTGCCTTCCTTATCAAGGTCTTTAAGTACTTCTGGGTCTGCCTTCTTAACGAAAAGTCCTGCATATGGTGTTTCCTTTGTAAGCTCACCCTTTCCATCAACAAACTGTACGAATGGAAGGTCATACTTACGTCCAACCTTGGCATCATCCTCACCAAATGCTGGTGCAATATGAACAATACCAGTACCATCTGACATAGTTACATAGTCATCACATGTAACAAAATGTCCCTTCTTGTGCTGCTTAGCCGCAACTGATGCTGCACACTCATATAATGGCTCATATTCTTTATATTCAAGGTCTTTACCCTTGTAAGTTTCTAATACTTCGTAGTCAACGCCTGCGCCGCTTCCAGCTTCCTTGCCTTCTTCGATAACATTTCCGCCTACTGTCTGACCTGCCTTAACTGCAAGGCCGCCAAGTACCTTATCAAGAAGTGCTTCTGCCATATAGTAAGTATAACCATCTGCTGCCTTAACCTTTACATATGTTTCTTCTGGGTTCACACAGAGAGCAACGTTAGATGGAAGTGTCCAAGGTGTTGTTGTCCATGCAAGAAAATATGCATCTTCGCCGACACACTTAAAACGTACTACTGCCGAACGCTCCTTAACAGCCTTATAGCCCTGTGCTACCTCGTGTGATGAAAGTGGTGTTCCACAACGTGGGCAGTAAGGAACAATCTTGAAGCCCTTATATAAAAGACCTTTATCCCATATCTGCTTTAAAGCCCACCATTCAGACTCAATGAAGTTATCATCATATGTGATGTATGGGTTATCCATATCAGCCCAGAAACCAACTGTAGATGAGAAATCCTCCCACATACCCTTGTATTTCCATACGCTTTCCTTACATTTCTTGATGAAAGGCTCAAGACCATACTCTTCAATCTGTTCCTTGCCATCAAGACCTAACTCCTTCTCAAGCTCAAGCTCAACTGGAAGTCCGTGTGTATCCCAGCCGGCCTTACGTGGAACCATATAGCCCTTCATTGTTCTATATCTTGGAATCATATCCTTTATAACTCTTGTAAGAACATGTCCTATATGTGGCTTACCATTAGCTGTTGGAGGTCCATCATAAAATGTATATGTTTCCCCCTTCTTACGGTTATCAATACTCTTCTGGAATATATCATTATCCTTCCAGAACTTTTCAACCTGTTTTTCTCTGTCTACGAAATTCATATCTGATGAAACTTTCTCGTATACCATTGTGTTACTCCTTTCAAATCATTTACTTAATCGTAACGATGTTAGCTTGCTTTATTGGTGCTGTAACAAATGTCGTTACACACGCAAAAAGCCCCTGCCGTAATACGACAGGGGCTGAATTAACTTAACCTATATCAATTACGACATACCATCATATGCGTCCCTTATAACGGTAGGATTACCGTCCTTACTTACTTTTCGTAATATAATACTATCCTTAATATTACACATAATATTATACTGCAAAGTTCTGCAAGGATGCTTGGAAGTGATATTCAACTATGCTCTACTCGCACCGGCTTCCACCCTCCCGGCTCGCTATGGCTTTCCTTCATAATCTACTGTCTTCGTCACCGCAGATAATTTGATTGTATATAATTGATCTTAAAATGTCAATAATTAAGCTGTATTATTTATATAATTTATCATAAAATTTCCTGTTATTGTGTTATATGCATTCCTGTAGCCCTGCTATGCACGTCCTTTTCTGCGTTCAATACCTTTTTCTTTATAATATCGTGCTTTATCAGCATACATCCGTTCCTCAGATTCACGCAGCATTTCATCAAATTCCGTTATTGCATTCTCCTTCCAGATAACCCCGGCTGCCATATTCACAGAGCGTTCCTGCTTTAATTCATCCAGCTCAGCTATACGCTTCATAAACGTATTCTCATCTATCTGTGTACAGATTACAAGGAATTCATCACCACCTATTCGGAACACCGCATCTTTCCCAAACACATCCGTAAGACATCCACACGCATTTAGAATAAGTCTGTCACCAGCCTCGTGTCCCATCGTATCATTCACATACTTAAGTCCTGTAACATCACAGTAAACAACACCTATGCTATGTTTTTCATCTATATTATCCACACAGGCACTCATTGCAAAGCGGTTTCCTATATTGGTCAGGGCATCCTTATAGCTCATATTCTCAAGCTTTCTCATCATATTTCTGCGCTTTATACACGATATAATGAAAGCCCCCATAATCTCAAGTATACTTAAGGCGTATTCAAGTGTAAGCTGTGGCGGATTGTCTATTCCCATAAATGCAACAACATTTCCTTCGTTATATATAGGAATTACAATTATTGAATGAACACCTTGTCTTTTTAAATTATCATATTGCAGGGGATCACTATCCTTTATTTCTTCAATATCCTGAATTACAATGTTTCCGCCTTTTTCAAAACACTTATACCAGTTAGCACATACCTCTGGCGGCAGATTCTGAAGATTATCCTTCTCCGGACTTATTCCATCTGCCGTCCACTCATATGTATTATCATCTCTTCCATATATATTCTTTTCAAATATATAGGTTCTTTCTCCACTAAGTGCTTTACCTATATACCCAAGAAGTGTGTTTATAGTTTCATCAGGCGTATCTGCTGCAAGTGCCATTCTTAAGCCCTCATTGACAAGAGCCTCAGTTTCTCTATACTTCTGGATAAGCTTATCCTGTGCAAGCTCCTCACTTATATCTATGCCTATTTCCAACCTGTACTTTCTGTTTCCTTCCCCCTCAACCAGAGTATCCTTTATTATCATATATTTATCTAATACAGGATTATAATAACGCCATTCCTGAAAAGTTCCTAGTGAAAGCCTGCTGTTATTGCACATCCCACATTTAACAGAAGCTTTTTGCAATACCTCATAACACTTCATGCCTTTTATATCTTCTATTGATTCTAAGCCATACGCTTTCAATGCTTTATGATTCATATATACAATCTCATTTGTCTCTATATCTGTTGCATATACATATTCATTCAGATTTATAAAAAAATCCCCTATTTCTTTTATATTTTTCATACGCATGTCTCCCTTTATTATTGAATCTGTAGTATTCCCCCATTCATTAAACGAATCAGCATATTCTGTATATAATCTCTCCGTAACAGCCCCTGTTTCTTTTGCATTTTATATCACTTTGTTATTTTCTTGTCAATATATAGTGGGATATTTTTATTAATTTTTCACTTCTTTAATATATAGCTATCACAACTTACCTTTCTATAATACAACTATGCTTCTTTGTTTTTTTATCATAATTAATCCCAACAAGTAATATATTATCTGTATATTTCTTAACAGCCTCCGGGTATTTCTTCTCTTTTATCTGATTGATGGCGGTAACTGCATCTTGATTCCACTTCAGCTCAATAATTAAAGCCGGATAACCTGCTGTATACTCTGGCTTTGGTAATAGTACAATATCTGCAAAGCCTCTGCCTGTTGGCATTTCTCTTACTGGCTTAAAATAATACTGCATTGCACTTAAATACGCTAATGATAAAACACAGCTTAAAGAGTTCTCATTATTGTATTGAATGGCCGATGTGTATTCTGTATGAATTTTTTCAATGCAATCCGCTACTGTAGCTGCATCTTTATCAAGAATTGCATCTATTATTACCTGCGACTGCTTTTGAAATGCAATTAATTCATTCCACTCTGTTTTTTTAGTAGCAAGAATAAATTCCTGACGAATTTCCTCATTAGGTATATACGCCATTTGGTAACTGCTGTCATATGCCAGATATCCAAGATGAATAAGCAGCGTCATTACATCATCTTTTCCTGCAAAGCTGACCATATCATTTTGAAATGAATTAACATCAACATTTATCGAAGCTCCTGCAATCATTTCTATTATTGCCGTCTTAAGACCATCAAAGTTCATATTAATTAACGGAATAATAGCCTCATAGGTTCCTGTTTCTGACCAGTAGCTGCGATACTCTCCCCACAGCATAACATTGACCACGGCCTTAGGATTGTATATATGGCAGTTTCCAAGCTTATAGCCATCATACCAGCTTTTTACCTTATCATAATCCCTTCCAAATCTTTCACACAGGCATTTAACTTCATCCTCAGTAAAGCCTGTATATTTGTCCAGAACCTTTGCACTTATCATCGTATATTCATCAAAATTATTAAGTGCCGACTGTGTCTTTATTCTCTTTATTGGCAGAATGCCTGTAAGATACGCCAGTTGTATGAACTTTGCTGGCTCACTCCCCTTAAACATCCCCCTTAAGAAATTAATATACTGTGTCTGAACATCGTTATTAGCTGCCTCATCACGAATAATCACATCCCACTCATCTATTATTACAATAAATTTAATCCCCTTGTTCATGTTAATAAGTGACATAGCACCATATGCCGTTCTTGTAGAATCAAGGTCAACATCGGAATAGCTTTCCTTTAACTCAGCTATAATCTGTTCGTTAATATAATTTACTGTTTTATCTGGCGAACCAGCATCCATCATACACCATTGTACATCAAAATGTATTACATCATATTTATTAATATTTTCTTTATATGATGGACTTTTGCTTATCTCCAGTCTGTCAAATATCCCTTCTGAATCACAGCCTTTGCTATAATATGCCACAAGCATATCTGCTGTAACTGACTTTCCGAATCTTCTTGGACGGCTATTACATATAAATGCCTGATTAGTATTAAGCACTCTGTTGGTATATTCGATAAGTCCAGACTTATCTACATATATTTCAGAATTAAGTGCCATTTTAAATGCACTATTATCCGTATTAACAAATCTCCCCATAACTTAGCCTCCTCCATTCCAGCCTATGCATATTATACCACAAGTAAAACTTTTATCTCAATAATGAAATCATTTCCCTGTATTCCTGCACTTATATCTCCATTCATACGCTCCACAAGCTCTTTTGCAATAGATAAACCCAGCCCGGTTGAGGCTCTGCCTCTTGCCACATCTGCTTTATAAAAACGCTCAAACACATGGCTTAAGTCAATATTTTCAGG
>CAKRKK010000127.1 GCA_934358235.1 uncultured Lachnospira sp. | reverse complement strand
AATTAAAAACAGCTGATATCTTATAAATGTAACTATCTACATTGTCAAAGATTTAATCTGACTTTGTAAACTGCCACATCTTATATAAGATACCAGCCATTTTTAATTAATTTTCAGCTATAATTATTCATTTATAACACATCAACCTGCTTAAGCTGCCTTCTCTGAGTTCTTCTCACTCTTTGCATAGCTCTTAGCTGAGTTAACTACAATGATAAGACCAAGTACAATAAGAAGAATTGCTATTATAAGCTGAAGTCCATTTGCTATGAACACCTTACCCCATGTAGTAGTACCTGCTGGGATTGTAACTGCTGCTGCATTCTGGATAGCCTTAACCATAGCTATAAGTCTCTGTACTAGTGCTGTAAATGTTACACAAAGCATAATGATAAGAGGTGGGAAGAGCATCTTGTTGCTGCGTCCTGTAACCTTTAAGAATACGCAGAGTGTTATAAGAACAAGTGCGCTTAATAACTGGTTAGCTGAACCAAATAATGGCCAGATGTTAGCATATCCAATCTTTGTAAGTACGAAACCACAAAGAAGTGTTACGATTGTTGAGAAATATGTATTGCAAAGTAACTTTCTCCAGCCTTCTGCGTGTTCCATATCATCTACGCTGAAAAGCTCCTGGAAGCTCATACGTCCGATACGTGCAACTGCATCAAGTGATGTAAGTGCAAGTGCTGATACACACATTGTCATAAATACTGTTGCGAAATGTACTGGAACACCAAACATTTCAAAGAAACCTGCTACACCACGGCTGAATATCTGGAATGGAGTACCTGTTGCTGCTGTGCCATCAGCGGCTGCGGCTGCACCTGCTACACAAAGAGCAAGAACTGCAAGTAAGCTTTCAAGTACCATAGCACCATAACCAACCTTAAGCATATCCTTTTCATTCTCTACTGTCTTAGAAGATGTACCAGATGAAACAAGGCTGTGGAAACCTGAAACAGCACCACATGCAACTGTTACGAAAAGGATAGGGAACATTGTTCCAAGCTTTGCATTGTTAAATCCTGTGTATACAGGAAGGTTCATAGATGGATGGGCAACTACAAGACCGAGTGCTGCTCCAACTATCATAGCGATAAACATAAATGTTGTCATATAATCTCTAGGCTGCTTCATAAGCCACATTGGCATAACTGCTGCAAAGAAGATATATACGAATGTGATATAGCTCCATGCATTCTTACCTAAGATGATTGGACAGAAGTTACCAATTACAAATGAAGCTACAATAAATGCAATACCAACTACTGCTTCTTTCCAGCCTGAAAGATTAAACTTCTTCTGGATAAGACCAAATACTACTGCGAATACCATAAACATAATTGATACTGTACCAGCAGAACCATTAGTTGAAGCTGCTGGTGCTAACTGTGATGCTCCATCAACTACTGTATATGCATTAAATGTACCTGCAACCATATCAGCAAATGCTGCAATAACGATAAGTGTAAATAACCAGCAGAAAAGTAAGAAAATCTTACGTCCAAACTTACCAATATATTTCTCAATGATCATACCCATTGACTTACCTTCGTTCTTAACTGAGGCATATAAAGCACCGAAGTCTGTTACAGCACCAAAGAATACACCACCGATAAGAATCCAGAGTAATACTGGTAACCATCCAAATGCTGCTGCCTGAATAGCACCTGTTACAGGACCTGCACCAGCGATTGATGAGAACTGATGACTAAATACAGTCCATCCATTGGTTGGAACAAAATCCTTTCCATCATTGTACTTTACGGCAGGTGTTTCTGCCTTAGGGTTTATACCCCACTTGTTTGCTAACCAACGGCCATATACCATATAGGCACCAAATAATATAACAGCCGCGATTAAAACGATTACTAAAGTGTTCATAATGTCACTCTCCTATATATATTAAAATGTATTTCATCAGCCAAACACCCGTGGTCTTTTCATTTCAAGCGAAAAAAAAATCGTCTTCACACATATCCTGCCTAAAGGATATTGTGCAAAGACGAATGTATATTTACTTCCGCGTTACCACTTTGCTTGCCGGATAACTCCGACCTCTCTACTGCCACACTTAATGGCATGCCCCTTTAACGGTGGGTACCGATTCTGACTACTTGACATCTTTGTCTTTCACCAAAACTGCTAGCAGGTGAGGGCTTAATCATTCCTTGCTGCCGTTTCTCATCATCTGACGGCTTTCTGTAAGCGGTGATATGAACAAGTCATTTCCTGTTCTTCGCATTTGACTGTTGAATTAAGTAATAAGATAGCCCCCTCATTTTAATTTGTCAACAATTATTTTATCATTTCTTTGTATTTTTTATGTATTTTTAATTTAACCACATTTCCACTATATCTTTACTGTAACATTTATTATGTCTGAATGTCTTTAAAACATCCATTATCTACTGTATAAGGTTGGCCCATTATCATTGCCACCATATATATAGGCATAATTTGTCATTAAAATATTGTGCAAAAATATAAAAAGCCACCTTTAACGGTACAACCCGCTAAAAGTGGCAGCTTTTTATACTACTTCATAAGCTTAAATGCACTGACTAATTCTTTTAATCTGTCCGCCTGTGAAGCAAGTTCCTCACTGCTTGCAGAGCTTTCCTCAGCCATAGCTGTATTCTCTTCTACTACAGCTGCTATCTGGCTTGCAGCTTCTGATACCTGTTTTAATGATTCAGCCTGCTGTTCTGAAGCAACTGAAATCTGCTCGATATTCTCAACAAGCTCTTTTGTCTTATCAACTGACTCCATAAGCTTAACAGCTGCATCATCAACCATTCCCTTGCCTTCTTCAACTGCATTAAGTGCCTGAACTATAAGTTCACCAGAGCTCTTAGCTGCCTCTGCACTCTGTGCCGCAAGATTACCAACCTGTGTTGCAACAACTGCGAAGCCTCTTCCTTCTTCACCTGCCCTTGCAGCTTCAATTGAAGCGTTAAGTGCAAGAAGGTTAGTGCTTGAAGCAATCTCATCAATTGTATTAATAATACTGCTAATATGCTTAGAATTCTCTGTGATAACTTCCATAGCATGAACTATCTGCTGAACCTGATTATTACTTTCAATAATCTGGTCACCAACAGCTTTAGCCATTTCATTAGCCTTATTAGCATTATGTGCATTCATATCAACCTGATCTGCTACATTAGCAATTGTACTCTGTAATTCCTGTACTGAACTTGCCTGATCTGTTGCACCCTCTGTAATTGCCTGTGCACCATCTGAAAGCTGGCTCGCATTCGAAGCTACCATATCTGCAACACCATTAATCTCTGAAAGAGTTGATGAAAGATCTGTTATAACCTTTACTAAAGCAACTTCTATATCCTTAAAGTCACCGACGTGTTCTACATCAGGTGATATATTAAAGTTACCACCTGCCATCTCTTTTAAACCTCGTGTTAAATCTTTAATTATTGCACTTAATCTTCCCGCCATATTGTCAAACGTCTCAGCAAGATGACCAATTTCATCATTATAATTCTTCTTAATATTAACCGAGAAATCTCCCCTCGCAAGCTGGTCAGCTACCGCAACTACATCATCTATAGGCTTAATATACTTCTTAATAAGCTTATTGCTGATAACAATTATAATTGCCAGAGTTATAAGAGAAATAACAATCATAAACACTACAAGAATAATCGTATTACGCTCAAGATCTGTCTTATTTAATGCACTTGCTGCCCACCAGGTCTGGTTAACAGCTTTAATAGGCGCATAATATCTTTCAACCTTAGAACCATCATCCTTCTTAGTTGTTACGCTGAAACTTTTTCCTGTATCAATGCCCTTCTGTATCTTGGCATATTCTTTAGCTGGTAAAACATCGCTTAACTTCCTGCCAACATATTCATCTGATTCGCTGTCATATATAAATGTACCATCACCCATAAGTACATCTACATACATTGTTTTGTACTTATCGTCTGTTGAACGGAGTCCGCTGAATGTATCAACATTAATATCTACAAGAATTACACCCTGTGTCTTACCATGATATACAATTGGAAAAGAGGCACTTACCATATTGATGCCCTGATCCTTATATGGACTTGTAAAACTGCTCTGCTGTGATGCTGCAGCATTCTTGTAATAGTCCTTTGAGCCATAGCTTGAATACTCACCATAGCTTTGTACCTTTCCACTCTGTGCATCTGATTCACTTACATAGATTGTATAATCTTTAATAGCGGGGTCAAAAGCGTTAGGCTCAAAAAACACACCAACACCTGCAATGCCTTCACTAGATGTTACAGATGTATTGGCTACGCTGATCATAAACTGCTCAATCTCTTTGTTCATCTTCTGTAACTGCACATCATACACTTCACTCTTAACTGTTTCTCCAGTATATCCGTTCTTAGCATAATCATCATAACGTTCAGTAATATAATTCTGAAGAATATTAGCAGCATCTGAAGCTCTGTCAAGTACCTCCTGTACTGATACACCATTCTGCTGTGCAATTCCATCAAACTCACCACTTATACTACTATTCATAAACTTAGCTGCAATTGTTGCACTAATTGCAATCATAACTGTAAGGCAGGCTACTAATAGTATACCCACTGCTACTGAAATCTTATAGGTCAGCTGTTTATTTCTGAACCACTCGACTGCAGAATTTTTCTCTGTGTGTTCTTTGCTCATATTTTTCCTCCGTTCTTCGGCACATTAAATATTCAATTGTTCGTATCTTATTAGATATATACTATCACTATGCATTTACAATATCAATCTATTTATTAAGTTTTGCTAAAATTTTGCTAAAATTCGCTAAGATTTTGTAAACTTTAAGCTTTTCACAACTTTTTTGCAACACTTTTTAGCAATACATAAATTGCTTAGCAAATATAGCAATTCTAGTACATTAATAATTGGCAAAATTAAATTTTTATGTTTATATCATTATATTTTTTTAGTTTTTTAATGTTTTTTTAATCATATTTAGTGTTTCTTTATGTCTTCATTGACATCTCTCTTCTATAAGACTATAATTTTTATTAATAGAAACGTGAATATATATTTACGATATCATTATTATTTAAGGAGCGTGATTCCAATGAAAAATATTAAGGTTCGCACAAAACTTACTATTATAGTAGCTTTAGTACTTGTACTTGTGGCTTCTGAAAGCTTCATATCTATTAAAAATATGAACCAGTTAAAAAACAAGGCACTTGAAACTATGGACACATCATCAAGACAGAACTATGATGATTCTATTAAAGAGCAGGTTAGTGTTGTCATCTCCCTGTTATCTGAAATTAATAATGAATATAAGTCTGGTAAATATACTCTTGATGAAGCTAAGAAAATAGCTGCTGATGAAATACGTCAGATGCGCTACGGCAATGGTGGATATTTCTGGGTTGACCAGTCCGATGGTAAAAATATTGTTCTGCTTGGAAATTCAACTGAGGGTACTAACCGTATGAATACCAAAGATGCTGATGGCTTCCAGATGGTCAAGGAAATAATACGTGTTGCAGTCCAGGATGGTGGTGGTTATACAGATTATGTATTTCCTAAGGAGGGAGAAACAGAACCTTCACCAAAGCGTTCTTATAGTGAATATTTCAAGCCCTTTGACTGGGTTATTGGTACTGGCAACTATACTGATTACATAGACACTGCTATTGCACAGCAGGATGAGGAATTCACAAGCTATGCTTCAAGCAAAGCTATTTCACTTATTATATGCAGCGTATGTATGCTTATTGTTGTTGCTATACTCGTTGCCCTCATCGCGATTGATATTACTAAATCATTAAGAAAGATAAATGAACAATTCGAAGTCATTGCTGGTGGTAATTTTGCCACAAAAATGCAACAGCCTATGCTTAAACGTAAGGATGATTTCGGGCAGCTAGCCAATGCACTTGAAACCATGCGTGAATCTGTACGAAGCCTGTTAGCTCAGGTAAAAAGCGAGGCTGCCAATATTGATATGGTTGTAGAAACAATTGATACTAATGTATACAATCTTAACGCAGAAATTGAAGACGTATCAGCAACAACAGAAGAGCTTGCTGCAAGTTCACAAGAAACTGCCGCCTCTGCTGAACAGATTAATGGAATGACACAGCAGATTGAAGAAGCTGCAAGGGAAATTGCCATAAGGGCACAGGATGGTGCAACCGAATCCCAGGACATCCATAAACGTGCTGTAAAGACTAAGGATGATACTGTAGAAAACCGTCAGAAGATTAAACAGATAATGTCCGATATCAGAGTAAATCTTGAGCAGGCTCTTGAAGATGCCAAGGTAGTTGAGCAGATTGGTGTACTTGCTGACTCTATCCTGAATATTACTGCACAGACTAATCTGCTTGCCCTTAACGCTTCTATTGAAGCTGCAAGAGCTGGTGAAGCAGGTAAAGGATTTGCAGTTGTTGCCGAGGAAATCCGTGTATTAGCTGAACAGTCTAAAGATGCTGTTGCCAACATTCAGGCTGTTACCGAAAATGTGAACAAAGCTGTAGGCAACCTGACAAGCGATTCTAACCGCCTGCTTGATTTCGTTGATACTGATATTGTTGAATGTCTTAACGGATTTGAGAAAATGGCTGATGACTATAATATGGATGCTTCCAACATCAATGATCTTGTTTCTGATTTCAGTGCAACATCAGAAGAGCTTGTTGCATCTATAAGCAATATCACACAGTCTATAGAAGGAATCACCGCTGCTTCTAATGACAGTGCAACTGGAACAACCAACATCGCACAGAAGACAGTCGTAATCGTAAAAGGCTCAGAAGCTGTTATGAATGGAGCTAAAACCGCAGAAGCCTCTGCTGCTGAACTTCGTAAGAATGTTAATAACTTTGTTATTGATTAAACAGATATGTATCATCATAATATAGGGGTACTGTACTAATCTAATAGTGCAGTACCCCTATATTTCTATACA
>CAKRKK010000126.1 GCA_934358235.1 uncultured Lachnospira sp. | reverse complement strand
TGTAATGCGCTTCTTGTAACCTTAGCTGGATCAAGGATACCTGCATCAACCATATTAACGTACTTATCGTTAAGTGCATCATAACCTGTTCCGACTTCTGATTCTCTTACCTTGTTGATGATAACTGCACCCTCAAGACCAGCATTGTTAGCAATGTGGAATAATGGAGCTTCAAGAGCCTTAAGGATAATCTCTGCACCTGTCTTTTCATCTCCGCTAAGTGTAGCAGCAAGCTCTGCAACCTTCTTAGATGCGTGGATATAAGCTGAACCACCACCTGAGATAACACCTTCTTCTACTGCTGCTCTTGTTGCGTTAAGAGCATCTTCCATACGAAGCTTAGCTTCCTTCATTTCAGTTTCTGTTGCAGCACCAACTCTGATAACAGCTACGCCACCTGCAAGCTTAGCAAGTCTTTCCTGTAACTTTTCCTTATCGAAATCAGATGTTGTTTCATCAAGCTGTGCACGAATCTGTGCAACTCTTGCTTCGATATCTTCCTTAGCACCTTCGCCATCAACGATAACTGTATTTTCCTTCTGAACCTTAACTGACTTAGCTCTACCAAGCATATCAAGTGTTGTATCCTTAAGCTCAAGACCAAGTTCTTCTGAAATAACCTGACCACCTGTAAGAATAGCGATATCCTTAAGCATTTCCTTACGTCTGTCACCATATCCAGGAGCCTTTACAGCTACTACATTGAATGTACCTCTTAACTTGTTAACGATAAGTGTTGTAAGTGCTTCACCTTCAACATCCTCAGCAATAATAAGAAGCTTAGCACCATTCTGTACAATCTGCTCAAGAACTGGTAAGATTTCCTGAATATTAGATATCTTCTTATCTGTGATAAGGATGTATGGGTTATCAAGGTTAGCTTCCATCTTATCCATATCTGTTGCCATATATGCTGATATATAACCTCTGTCGAACTGCATACCTTCTACAAGGTCAAGTTCTGTCTTCATTGTCTTAGATTCTTCGATTGTTATTACGCCATCATTAGAAACTTTTTCCATAGCATCTGCTACCATCTGGCCTACTTCTTCGTCACCTGCTGAGATAGATGCAACCTTTGCAATCTGATCCTTGCCTGTAACCTTTTCGCTCATCTGTGCTATAGCTTCTACTGCACAATCTGTTGCCTTCTTCATACCTTTTCTTAAGATAATTGGATTAGCACCTGCTGCTAAGTTCTTCATACCTGCATTTACCATAGCCTGTGCAAGAACAGTAGCTGTTGTTGTACCATCACCTGCTACATCGTTAGTCTTAGTAGCAACTTCCTTTACAAGCTGTGCGCCCTGATTCTCAAATGCATCTTCAAGCTCGATATCCTTAGCTATTGTAACACCATCATTAGTGATAAGTGGTGCACCATAAGACTTATCAAGAACTACGTTACGTCCCTTAGGTCCGATTGTAACTCTTACTGTATTAGCTAACTTATTAACGCCCTCTTCAAGAGCTTTTCTTGCTTCGATTCCGTACTTAATTTCCTTTGCCATTGTTATTACCTCCAAATAAAATCAACAATATAATATTTATAATGAATATTTATAATTAATCCTCAATTACTGCAAGAATATCATTCTGCTTAACTACAATATATTCTTCATCCTCAAGCTTAACTTCTGTTCCTGCGTACTTAGAATATATTACTTTATCTCCCGGCTTAACCTGCATTGTAACTTCCTTACCATCTACAACTCCGCCAGGTCCTACTGCAACTACCTCTGCCTGTGATGGCTTTTCCTTTGCCTGTCCTGGTAATACGATGCCTGACTTTGTAGTTTCTTCTGCAACTAATGCCTTAATTACAACTCTGTCTCCTAATGGTACTAACTTCATAATATAATCCACCTTTCCGCTGTCTGACACGTAGTGTGGCAGCTATCTATACATAATCGCTTTTATTGTCTGTTAGCACTCAATTCTTATGAGTGCTAATCCCGATAACGATAAGATAGCACCCAGCCAATAATTTGTCAACAACTAATTCAAATATATTAATGATTTTACTTTTTCATTATACATTTTTTATTTTGCATTTATAACTTGTCAGTTCTTCTTTATTTACTTCTCTAATTAGTGCTCTTTTAATTATTAGTGCTTCTTTAATAATCAGTGCTTTTTAATAATCAGCGCTTCTTTAATAATTAGTGCTTTTTCGTAACTCCCAGCTTAACTGTCTTGCCATAATAGAAAAGATACTGCTGCGCATATCCTCCAAGCTCCCCGAATCTTTCTTTAGCCAGCCTTGCTATATTGTCCTTTGAGACTTCCTCACCATCAAAGTATAGATATTCCATTATCCTTTTTATCCATACATCTATTGGAAAGCTGTCTCTTTTACCAAGTGCAAACAGGCTGACACAGCTTGCGACCTTGTTGCCTACACCTTTTATTTCACACATTTTCTCTATTCCAGCCGCCGAATCCAGCTTTACAAGTTCATCATAGCTTATGCTTCCTTCATACACTCTGCTTACTGCATCATATATATAAGGTGCCCTGAAGCCGGTCTTTAGCTCCTTTAAGTCCTCAAGCCCTGCCCGTCTTAGCTGGCTAACCTCTGGAAATGCATACATAGGAATTCCTTTTACTTCTCCCTTATATGTACCATAGCTTTCTGATATATCCGCAACTATCTTTTTGATGTGAGGTATCTGTTTATTCTGCGAGATAATAAAGGATATGAGTGTTTCAAAGAACTCCTGATTAAGTATCCTTACTCCCGACATAGCTGTGATTGCCTCCTCAAGCTTATCGTCCTTTTTAAGCAGCTCTCTTTTGATGCTTCCATAGTCCCTTTCAAGGTCAAAATATCTCTTCCACAGTTTCTGATACTGTTCTTCATCTGTATTGTAAAATATAAGCTGCTTTTCATCCTGTCTTATATGAAGCATATTATCATATGCCGTAAGCACATATTCATTCTCATCAATGCTGTTAAAGTGAAAGCATTGCCCACATTCCAGGGTTTCTTTAAGATTAAAGTCTTCTGGTGTATTTATAACGTAATCCTTCATTTTCTTCTCCATTTCTGTACCTGTATTGCTTATCCTGACTGCTATATAGCTATATCCGGACTTCTGTATGACTATATCCGGATTGCTATATGGCTTATCCTGACCGCTGTATGGCTACGCAGCCCACAAATGTATCATATTATTTTATTTTCCAGATATAGGTACTTTTATTTTCATAGATTTCGTATTAAAATGTTTTATGTATATGCCATGATTATTCATTTGTGTATACACGAATATACTATACTGATTCGTTTTATCAGTTGATGTGATTATAACGAATTGTATACAATTATTCAATTTATATATTTACTTTTGACACTCTCATCATATGATTATTTTATGGAAAGATTATTTATTATGAAGGTTAAACATATATCATTCATTTTTGTTATATTTATTGCAGGTGTTTTATTGGCAGGCTGCACATTTCCTATAGTTATCGGCTTATCAGAGTCTTCTGACAATGCCATATCCAATACTGCCTATAACATATCCGCCTCTTCAACTGAGGAAATCATACAGTATATTAGTGAATGTGTAAGCAGTAACCAGACTGTATGCGAATTATTTATAGAGAATGAAGAGCTTATAGATGCCAACGCCTGGCTTGCTGCAATAGACGGCATTGAACAGTTAAAATGCGAATATAAACGTGTAAAGAATGGCTTCAACGTCCGCATATCCTATGAATGCTGGGACAACTTCGCTATTATAAGAGCATACCGCACAGGCTCAACTACTGAGTTAAATGAACGCCAGCTTACTCTTTACAACCGCTATGTGCAGATTCTTAATGAAGTTACTTCTCCATCCAATTCTGATATTGAAAATGAACTTGCCATACACGATTATCTGGTAAAACACGTTTCATATGTTGATACCGGCGATTCAGCCTATAACGCCTATAATGCGCTCATTAATGGTACGGCTGTTTGCAGCGGATATACTGAATGCTTCAAGACATTTATGGATATGCTTGGAATAGAGAATGGAACTATCTCAGGTGAAGCTGGCAATGAACAGCATATATGGAATACTGTCAAGCTTGATAATCAATGGTATCACGTAGATGTAACCTGGGATGATCCCATTGGTTCATCTTTTGAATATACAGACCATTCCTACTTTAATATCACGGCAAAGGATATGGCTCTGGACCATACCTGGGACCGCGACAAGTATAATGAATATGAAAATTGCGGAACAAAGTATTCTTATATAAAATATGCCGGCATAACAATGGTAAGCAACACCTCCCAGTTAAACCGTCTCGTACGCAATGCTGTTAATAATAAAGCTACACATCTTGAATTCGCATGCACATTTACAACTGACCTTAAATCCGCAGTATCAAGAACCGGCGAAGTTCTTTCATATACTTATAAGAATGTACCACGAAGCAATTACACCTTGTATACAGTTACATTTACTTATTGATATTGCTCAATTGATATATTGCTTATATTACTTATCAATATATTAGTTAATTAATATATTGTTTATATTACTTATCATTCTATTACTTAATTGATATATGTGGCATTCCTGAATATATGACATATAATGTAATGAATTCTTAATAACCGGAGTATCTTGCTTATGAATATGCAGAATACTTTCGCCCTTACCATGTGCTATGTCCCATGGCAGCGTTGGGGTGATTTATATGAACCTTGTAAGGCATTGAAATATGGCACACTATTTCCTGTTCTCAACAAGCCCTTTGGAGGTGTGCGCATATGAATGTATGTAATATGAATGTAAGCAATATGAACTGCCAGAACAATTCAGGCTGTTCTGGCAGCACCAATAATACCGGCCGTATAAACAACAGAAATTGCACCACCAATTATAATCCGGCTAGCTGCAATTCTTCTAACTGCAATTCTGCTAACTACAATTCAATCAACTATAATTCTACCAAATACACCCCGGCTAGCTGCAATACGGCTAATAAGCCTTCGTGCCAGTCTTCCTGCCAAGATGTATCCTCTACACCACCAGAACAGGGATGTTCCTGCCGCAATGCTGCATCTGATAAATATATTCTTATGAAAAATATATATGAGCTTGGTTTTATCCTTACTGAAACTAATCTTTATCTTGACACTCACCCAAACGATTCAGAGGCAATTGAATATTATGCACAGATTAAGGATAAATACCGTGCCTGCATATCTAAATATGCCGACTATTATGGTCCTCTTGATAAACTACACCTGTCCAATGATAATTACTGGATGTGGGTAGCAACTCCAATGCCTTGGGAAATGGAGGACTGTTAATATGTGGAACTATGAAAAAAGATTGGAATATCCTATCAAAATAAAACAAACTAATCCCGCTCTGGCTGCTATGATTATCAGCCAGTATGGTGGACCATACTTCAATAAGATATACGGCTTTTCTTCTTATTTATATGTGTATAGTATCACAGCAGTTTTATATGTGTAATCACCATGTTGTCCTCGTAATGATCAAAGCAATCATAAAATCAAATCCACTAGGATTTCCCGTGCTGGTTTGCTCTTTTGGGACTTTGGCTTGCCTTTCCACCGCTTCAACGTCCAATTCTCCACGTCAGCTCATCCTTTTTACGGCTTCTAATACCCGTAATACGCATTGATACCCGCCATCAGGCCATCCGCTATATTTTCAAGCGTCTCATCACTATGATCTGAGCTTGCATTTCCAAGCTCCATATCTACAGATGGAATCGTGCTATATGACGTCTGCGTAAGATCTATCGCCATACTTCCTGAACCATGTATCTTGATACCCACATCACCAAGCCCATTAACAAGCGATGCTCCAAGTGCATTGTGCTGCTTCCAGTGTATGGCAACCGGCTCCATATCTTTAATTGCATCCGGAACCGCAATATAGAAACAGCCTTTGTCATAACTAAGTCCGTCTCCATCCCAATGCAACGATATATGGCAGTCCGCAACATTGTTGCATATCACAGTCCTTGCTACATTATCAAGTTGTACATCTGCATCATCCCTTACCATCAGCACATCATATCCCTGTGAAAGAAGCCTGTCCCTTAGAATCTGCGCCATTCTAAATGTAACTTCACTTTCTGGTGTTCCATCATAGAATGTCATGCCTCCTGATACAGCAGTTGCTGTTGTTGCCCCCGCTGCCGTACTTCCACCGGTACTCTTAGGTGAGCCGTCCGGATGGCACAGTGTTCTCACTGATGAACCACCTGCCGTCCCATGCCCTGCATTGACACCAACTATAATGTTCTTTCTTTCACCTACCGCTTTATATAGAACAGCATAACCATCGCTTATCGCCGAATGGTCCGCATATTCCCAAGTTGTATTCATATAAATGTGTTCCATATCTTCATATACCGGAATTCCCGTATATGGTTCTCTTGCTGCTATATATGGATTGCTTGTTTCTTCCTGACTATCCTCTTCACTGTCTGCTTGTCCAGAATCTTCTGCTTCTGTATCTGTTATCTCTGTATCTGTTATCTCTGCATCCGTTATCTCTGTATCAGTATTATCTTCACTTCGAGAATTCATCTGTAAATCTTTCTCTGATTCCGATGTCTGGCTTATAGTTTCTGTAATGTCCGATTTATTCAATCCTGCTTTATCAGAATGTCTGTTGCCACACCCCACCAGTATAATGGCTGATAATACAGTTAACATCATGCTTACTGAAATGATTCTTGTCACTTTACTCATCTATATCCTCCGGCCATACAGAACCTTCGTCAAGACTTCTGTCCATAAGCCACTTATCTTCTACATATACATACTTCTTCTGCCCACTCTCATTAACAAGTGTAACACAAAACTTAGGTGACTGACCTTCTGCCAGCTCTTCACACCCATAATCCCCGTCAAATATCTGTTTTATCTTCCACATAATAATCTCCGTTTCTTATAATTGTTTTTATTATAAAACATTTTGGTAAAATATGCTATAATATATTAATCTTGAATGTTTGGAGGTTAATAT
>CAKRKK010000125.1 GCA_934358235.1 uncultured Lachnospira sp. | reverse complement strand
GGCTGCATGGGATAGCGAAGTCGTTCCATGTAATATTAAAACAGATGGATATGTAGATGCATTTTATGATACACAGGCAGATGATTATGCAGATATCAGTAATTCGGTTAAAACAGGTTCTGGCGAGGCAGCAGATGCTCTGTTTGCCGCAGAGAAGGTTAAGCCATTAGTTATAAATGCAGATAAGGATGCAGACAATAAGACTTTATATATCAGTATAGATGATTCGTCTGTGACAGATAATAAGCTTAATCAGTCAGGAAAGCTTATTGTCAATGTTGAGGATGACGTGACATTTACAATAATCGAAACCTTTAAGGGGACAGAAGGAATATCCGGAAATACAGCGTTTCGAACACTTATTGATGCCGGAAAAAATAGCTGCGTAAAGCTTGTGCAGGTATTCTTACAGCCAAAGGAGCAGGTGGTGCTTAGTGATATAGGCAGCAGATGTGCACAAGCTTCAAGGTTCGAGCTTGTCCAGTTGTTTTTAGGAGAGGGAAATCTGTATGACGGCATAAGGACAGATTTAATAGGTGATAAGTCTGAATTCGTATGCGATATTGGATATTTCGGAGCGGATAAGCAGAATATAGATATTAATCTTATATCTAACCATATAGGAAAAAAGACTAATTGCGTTATCGGAGTAGATGGCGCACTTAAAGATGCTGCCAGAAAGACCTTTAAGGGAACTATTGATTTTAAAAATGGTTCGTCAGGTTCAACAGGTGCTGAAACTGAGGATGTTTTATTACTTGGTGATGATGTTGTTAATAAGACCATTCCTGTAATTCTTTGTGCGGAAGAAGATGTCAATGGTTCACATGGTGCAACAATAGGTGAGCTTGATGCTGAAACCTTGTTTTACTTTGCAGCAAGAGGCATAGATTCTGCGGCAGCAGAGGATATTATGACAAAGGGAAGACTTGAGGTTATAGTAAGAAAAATAGCTGATGAAAAAACAGAACAGCTTGCAAATGAGCAGCTTCATAAGGTGCTTAACGAAGTGGCTCTGGATTAATAAGTATCCCGATTGTTAAATTGAAAATATCAGACATAATATAAAGATTATAGAATGGAGATAAATATGAGTCACAATTACAGGGATGATTTTCCACTAATTAAAAATAATGACACGATATATATAGACAATGCAGCTACATCACAAAAGCCTGAATGTGTCATTAAGGCTGAGACAGAATTCTACGAAAAGAATAATGCAAACCCTTTAAGAGGCTTTTATCCATTAAGCCTTGCTGCAACTAAGGAATATGAAGCTTCAAGAGAGGTTGTAAGACAGTTTCTTAATGCAGCTTCAACAAAGGAAATTATATTTACCAGAAATACAACAGAAAGCCTTAATCTTGTAGCATATAGTTATGCCCTTAATAATCTAAAAGCTGGTGATGAGATAGCTGTTTCAATAATGGAACATCATAGTAATATGCTTCCATGGCAGATGGCTGCAAGGATGACAGGGGCAAAGGTTGTTTATCTGAAATGTGAGCCTGATGGAACACTTACAGAGGAAACTTTAAAAAATGGCATAAACAGTAATACTAAAATAGTTGCAATAGGTCAGGTATCTAATGTGCTGGGATGTGTTAATCCTGTAAAAAAGATAGCGGCTATGGCGCATGCCGTTGGAGCTGTCATGGTAGTAGATGCGGCACAGAGCGCTCCGCATATGAAGATTGATGTTAAGGATATGGATGCAGATTTCCTTGCATTTTCAGGACACAAGCTTATGGGACCTATGGGAATAGGTGTTCTTTATGGAAAGCAGGAGCTTCTTGAAAATATGGAGCCATTTATGACAGGCGGAGAGATGATAGATTCTGTAACGCTGGAGGGTGCAGTTTATGCTGAACTTCCACATAAGTTTGAGGCTGGTACAGTTAACGCAGCAGGTGCTGTCGGATTAGCAGCAGCTATTAAGTATATCAATGAAGTTGGATTTGATTATATAGAGGAAAGAGAGAGAGCTCTTACACGTATAGCAATGGATGGTCTTAAGGATTATAAGCACATTAAAGTACTTGGCTCCAAGAATCCTGATAA
This sequence comes from uncultured Lachnospira sp., assembly GCA_934358235.1. GTDB lineage: Bacteria > Bacillota > Clostridia > Lachnospirales > Lachnospiraceae > Lachnospira. The sequence goes on along the minus strand of CAKRKK010000125.1, from coordinate 4,964 downwards.
TCATACTGGTATAGTAGCATTTACAATAGATAATGTACATCCACATGATGTAAGTGAAATCTTATCTGCTGATGGAATTGATGTAAGGGCTGGACATCATTGTGCACAGCCGCTGCTGGCACATCTTAAGGTATATAATGCAACCAGGGCAAGCTTTATGTTTTATAATACAGAGGAGGAAGTGCAGGCTTTTGTAGAGAGTGCTATTAATGTAAGAAGGAGAATGGGCTACGATGAATAGAGGATTTTATAATGAGATTCTTACTGAGCATAATATAAGACCGGAGTTTAAGCATGACCTTGAGGATGCAGATATTGTATTAGAGGGTGTCAATCCTAATTGCGGTGATGATATATGGCTTAAGTTAAAGGTTGATAATGGTGTGATTACAGATGGAGCCTTTGTGGGTGATGGATGTGCAATCTCACAGGCTTCGGCAGATATTATGCTTGGTATGATTATTGGAAAGAGTGAGGATGAAGCTCTTAAGCTTGGAGAATTGTTCTTTAAGATGATAAAAGGCGAGGCAACAGACGAAGAAATAGATGAGCTTGAAGAGGCTTCAGCGCTTAAAGATATTTCTCATATGCCGGCAAGAGTAAAGTGTGCTGTTTTAGGCTGGCATACTCTTGAAGAGGCTATTAAAAAAAGACGTGAAGCAGAAGACTTTTGATCCCGACATCATTTAATATCATAGACAGAAATGCAATGTTTATATGTATTTTAAAAAGTACCGTTAAAAACCAGCGTTTAGTGCGCTGGTTTTTTTAATATAAGTATGTTTTATAATGATTTTATATATGTTATACTTAATATAAATTGTTAGTGAGATATTAGTAAGAATAGAAAAGAAATAATGATATGCAGAGGAGAATAGAAGATTTATGTATGAAAAGATAAGCTATGCTTTGGGAAAGTAAGAGACTTATTAATAAAGTCCGGTATTCATATGTACTTATATGTATTGGTGCTGCGATTATTATAATTATAAAGTGTATTACTGATACAGTTACACAGAGTGGAGCACTATATCTAATGGATGACTGGGGTTCAGGCAGAGGATATATTTGGAAGAATTCTATGCAGGCGTTTAGCAGGCTTCCATTTATTAATAAAATATTTGGTTCAGGCCAGGCGACAACAGCTTATGTATTAACAGATTATGCCACAGTTCATAGCAATATTTTTAACAGGACAAGGATTGATAATGTGCATAATATGTGGCTGAATATACTTTTGAATATGGGAATTGCTGGTCTGCTGTCATATATCAGCCTTATAGGGCTTTCTGTTTATAAAACATTAGGCTACATAAAAAAGGATGAGGCTGGCAGGTCCGATAATAAAATGCCGGAAGACAATTGTCTTGTGGCAGCATTCGGACTTGCTGTAATTGTATATTCAATACAGGGGAGTGCAGAGCTTTTTGAAACACTTACATTCCCGATGTTCTTTTGTTTAATGGCTATACTTAATACAAGAAATTATGATATGAAAATATAAATGTGTAAGGAGAGTGTAAGATTACTATGGCAAAATATATTATGGCATTGGATCAGGGGACTACCAGCTCAAGGTGTATTATTTTTGATAAAGCAGGTAATATATGCAGTATGGCACAGAAAGAATTTGAACAGATATATCCAAGACCGGGCTGGGTTGAGCATAATCCGATGGAAATATGGTCATCACAGTATGCTGTTATATCAGAGGCTATGGCATTGCTTGGAGTTAAAGCAAGTGATATAGCCGGTATAGGTATTACCAATCAGAGAGAAACTACAATAGTGTGGGATAAGGAAACAGGAGAACCTGTATACAATGCAATAGTCTGGCAATGCAGGAGAACTGCTAAGGATGTTAAGTCTCTTATAAGAGATGGATATGCAGATGTGATAAAAGCTAAGACTGGTCTTGTGCCCGATGCATATTTTAGTGCTACAAAGATAGCCTGGATACTTAATCATGTTGAGGGAGCAAGAAAAAAGGCAGAGGAGGGAAGGCTCCTTTTTGGAACAGTTGATACCTGGTTAATATGGAAGCTTACAGGTGGCGCGGTGCATGTTACAGATTATACTAATGCATCAAGAACAATGCTTTTTGATATACACAGCTTATGCTGGGATGAGGAGCTGATTAAAAAGCTTGATATACCAGCGGCCATGCTTCCTAAGGTCAAGCCTTCAAGCTGTATATATGGTTATACGGATAATTCTGTTCTGGCTGGTAATATTCCTATATCGGGAGCAGCCGGTGACCAGCAGGCAGCTCTTTATGGACAATGCTGCTTTAATGCAGGAGATGTAAAGAATACCTATGGAACGGGCTGCTTTCTTCTTATGAATACGGGTAATGAGCCGGTTTCATCAGAGCATGGACTTATAACTACTATTGCTGCCAGTACAGGAGGCAGCGTCCAGTATGCCCTTGAGGGAAGTGTGTTTACCGGTGGGGCTGTAATACAATGGCTCAGGGACGAAATGCGTATGATAAAGAATTCTTCCCAGTCAGAAGATTACGCCAGAATGGTTGAGGATACTAATGGTGTATATATTGTTCCTGCGTTTTCTGGTCTTGGCGCACCTTATTGGAATCCGTATGCAAGAGGAACTGTAGTAGGACTTACACGAGGAGCGGGTAAAGAGCATTTTATAAGGGCAGCACTTGAGTCGATAGCTTATCAGACATATGATGTGCTCAAGGCAATGGAAAGTGATACGGGACATATAGTACGTGAACTTAAGGTGGATGGTGGCGCCAGCGCGAATGACTTTCTTATGGAATTCCAGTCAGATATACTGGATGCAGCTATAAGAAGACCAAGATGTATCGAAACAACAGCACTGGGTGCAGCTTATCTTGCCGGCCTTTCAACCGGCTTTTTTAAGGATGAAAGTGAGATAAAGGATAACTGGCAGCTTGATACTACATTTGAAAGCAGTATTTCACCAGCAAAGAGAGATAACCTCCTTATGGGCTGGAAGAGAGCTGTCAAGTGCACAGTTAATTATACTGAGGAATAAATATATCTTATAGAATCAGCAGGTGGAATCAACAGCTAATTTGATTCAAAGGCTGTATGAACTGTAATTGGGGAGGATACTTAATTGGATAACAAAGTGATTAAAGCTGCAAAGGTCATAGAACAGGTTAATAGCGTAATATTGGGGAAGGATAAGGAAGTAAAAGAGATTATGACAGCAATTCTTGCACAGGGACATATTCTTTTAGAGGATATACCGGGAGTTGGTAAGACAACTATGGCGACAGCCTTTTCAAAGGCTATGAAGCTGGACTGCAGGAGAGTGCAGTTCACACCGGATGTTATGCCCTCTGATCTTACAGGGTATTCTGTATACAGAAATGATTGTGGACAGTTTGTTTATCAGCCTGGAAGTGTATTCTGTAATCTGCTGCTTGCAGATGAGATTAACAGGACATCGCCTAAGACTCAGTCCGCACTGCTTGAAGTTATGGAAGAAAGAAAGGTTTCAGTAGAAGGCGTTACAAGAGAGGTTCCTGATCCTTTTATAGTTATTGCTACGCAGAATCCATATGGCAATGCAGGTACGCAGAGCCTGCCGGAGGCACAGATGGATCGTTTTATGATAACCATGGCTATTGGATATCCTGACTTTGAAAGTGAACTGGATATGGCAATGTCAATAGGCAGAGAAGCCCGTACATATAATGTTAAGAGCGTAATAACTTCTGAGGAATTAAGACAAATGCAGGATGATGTATATGAAGTTTATATGGATAAAAGCATTTATAAATATATTGTAGAGCTTGTCACAGCAACAAGAACTTCAGCTTATATAGAAAAGGGGGCAAGTCCACGGGCAACCATTGCTCTTGTGAAAATGTCTAAGGCGTGGGCATGGCTTAATGGAAGGGATTATGTGATACCGTCTGATATAATTGCTCAGTTTGAATATGTGATTTCACACAGAATTGTTCTTGCTATGTCAGCACGTATGGAAAAGCTTACTAAGAAGCAGGTTATAGATAACATATTGAAGTCGGTCAGACGTCCGGCGGTTGGCGAGAGGGCATAAATAAGGAATGGGAAATATGATTAGAATTATAATAATCCTTATGGCAGCAGTTTCCTGGTATGTGGCAGGTGCAGTGCATTCCTTTCAGCTTATGCTATATGCAATATGTCTTGTTGTTTTTATGCTTGTAATGCATATTATAACGATGATACACAGGAGAAACACTACATTTGCATTTGAAGCGGAGTATACTAATGTAATAAAGCAGAATGGGTGTCCTGTAAAGATTAATGTCAGGAATAATTCAGGTATTCCTATAACACGTATCAGGCTTGATATAGAAGCAGCATATGGCTTTTATTCAGGAGCGGGTAAGAATAAGCAGGTGTTAAGACAGCAGGTGTATGGAAGCTGTCGCCGTAAAAAGGATTCAATAAGGTTTACAGTAGCTATGCCATATACGGGACCTGCACATATACATATAAAGAGAGCATACCTGTATGACTATACAGGTGCGGTAAAGACTAAGCTTAAGCTTGATAATATATATATGAATATTGCTGTTCTTCCAGTTCTGCATGATGGAAGCAGCAGAATAGAAGCCTTTGCGGCTGATAGTGATAGTGCAAAGGAGCTTTACATAAATAAGGCTGGTAATGCAGTTGATGATGTAAGACAGATAAGAGAATATCAGACAGGAGATTCATACAGGCATATACATTGGAATCTTACCGCAAGAACAGGAAGTCTTATGGTCAGGGAGTTTTCGCAGGAAACAGATATGGAGATTAATATTGTACCAGAGGTTATGATAGATGCAATCAATGACTATGAAAAAATGGGAAGCTTTTATGACAAGCTTGCAGATGAAACGATGTGGCTTGTCAAGGATAACAATATTATCAATATGCTGTGGTATGATTATGAATATGATGATTTCCTAAAACATCCGGTAAGTTCAAGAG
>CAKRKK010000124.1 GCA_934358235.1 uncultured Lachnospira sp. | reverse complement strand
TGGTCACCATCGAAATCGGCATTGAACGCTGTACAAACAAGTGGATGAAGCTTAATAGCCTTACCTTCTACAAGGATAGGCTCGAATGCCTGGATACCAAGTCTGTGAAGTGTAGGAGCACGGTTAAGCATAACTGGATGCTCTTTGATAACATCTTCAAGTACATCCCATACTTCTGTTTCAAGATGTTCAACACTCTTCTTAGCTTTCTTAATATTCTCAGCAAGACCACGTCTTACTAACTCTCTCATAACGAATGGCTTGAATAACTCAATAGCCATTTCCTTAGGAAGACCACACTGATATATCTTAAGCTCTGGTCCTACTACGATAACCGAACGTCCTGAATAGTCAACTCGCTTACCAAGAAGATTCTGTCTGAAACGTCCCTGCTTACCTTTTAACAGATCAGATAATGACTTAAGTGCTCTGTTACCAGGTCCTGTTACAGGACGACCATTTCTACGGCCATTATCTATAAGGGCGTCTACAGCCTCCTGAAGCATTCTCTTTTCATTACGGACAATAATCTCAGGTGCGCCAAGCTCCATAAGTCTTGCAAGACGATTATTTCTGTTAATGATTCTTCTATAAAGATCATTAAGATCTGAAGTTGCGAATCTTCCACCCTCTAACTGAACCATTGGTCTTAAGTCTGGAGGAATAACTGGAATTTCTGTAAGAATCATCCATTCTGGCTTAGTACCAGCAGCAATGAATGCATCCATAACTTCAATTCTTTTAATAAGTCTTGCAGCCTTCTGTGAAGTAGTAGTAGCAAGCTCTTCCTTAAGCTTTGCTACTTCCTCCTCAAGATTAACACTGCTAAGAAGCTCTAAAATAGCTTCAGCACCCATTCCAACCCTGAATGTATTACCATACTGGTCATAAAGATCTCTGTACTCTGTTTCAGTAAGAATCTTCTTGAATGGGATATCTGTTTCGCCTGGATCAATTACAATATAAGAAGCAAAGTAAAGAACCTTTTCAAGATTCTTTGGTCCTATATCAAGGATAAGATCCATACGGCTAGGAATTCCCTTGAAATACCAGATGTGTGAAACTGGAGCAGCAAGATGAATATGTCCCATACGATCTCTACGGACACTTGCCTTAGTAACCTCAACACCACACTTATCACATACGATGCCTTTATCCTTAATCTTCTTATACTTACCGCAATGACACTCCCAGTCTTTGCTAGGTCCAAATATTCTTTCACAGAACAGACCATCTCTTTCTGGCTTTAAAGTTCTGTAATTGATAGTCTCTGGCTTTGTTACCTCACCATGAGACCACTCTAAAATACTCTCAGGAGAAGCAAGCTTTATCTGAATTTTATCAAATTTCATTGATTTATTTGACTTAATCTCTTCTGCCATTATAGTGCTCCCTTCTATTATTCTTCTCTATTTCCATCACCGTAATCATCCATGTCATCTTCGTAGCCATCATAGTCGAAATCGTCATCTTCATCAGAGCCAAGTTCTTCCATAGCTGCTTCGCCATCTTCACCCTGCTTTTCTGCATGGTAACCAGCGTTCTTTAATTCATTTTCCTCATCACGGCTGTTTCTCTTATAACCACCATCATCAAGAACCTTCTTGAAGTCTGTAACCTCGTACTCTGAGCTTTCAAGAAGCTGAACTTCGTTGTTATCCTGATCAAGAACTCTTACATCAAGAGCAAGAGACTGAAGTTCCTTAAGAAGAACCTTGAATGATTCAGGGATACCTGGTTCAGGGATATTCTCACCCTTAATAATAGCCTCATATGTCTTAACACGTCCTACAACATCATCAGACTTAACAGTAAGGATTTCCTGAAGTGTATATGAAGCACCATATGCTTCAAGAGCCCAAACCTCCATTTCACCGAATCTCTGTCCACCGAACTGTGCTTTACCACCAAGTGGCTGCTGTGTTACGAGTGAATAAGGACCAGTTGAACGTGCGTGAATCTTATCATCAACAAGATGATGGAGCTTTAAGTAATGCATGAATCCAATAGTAACAGGGCTGTCGAAGTACTCACCTGTTCTACCATCACGAAGTCTTACCTTACCATCTCTTCCGATAGGTACGCCCTTCCACTCTGCTCTGTGAGCTCTGTTATCTGAAAGGAACTGGAATACGTCATCTCTTAAAAGATCCTTGTATTCTTCTGTAAATGTCTTCATATCTGATGGATATTCTTCACCCTCTGCCTCTGCTTCTGCCTTTTCGCGTGCAAGCTCTTCGTCATCGAATGGATAATTAGCATAAGCATTTGCCATATCAAGTGTATCCATAATATCATTCTCGTTAGCGCCATCGAATATAGGTGTTGCAACATTAAAGCCTAATACCTTAGCAGCCAGACTTAAGTGAATTTCAAGCACCTGTCCGATATTCATACGTGAAGGCACACCCAATGGATTAAGTACTATATCAAGTGGACGTCCATTAGGAAGGAATGGCATATCCTCAACTGGAAGTACTCTTGAAACGACACCCTTGTTACCGTGACGTCCGGCCATCTTATCACCTACGGAAATCTTTCTCTTCTGGGCAATATATATACGGACATTCTTGTTAACACCAGGAGCTAATTCATCACCATTCTCTCTTGTGAACACCTTAACACCTACAACGATACCATAAGCACCATGTGGAACCTTAAGTGAAGTATCTCTTACTTCTCTTGCTTTCTCACCAAAGATAGCTCTAAGAAGTCTTTCTTCGGCTGTAAGCTCAGTTTCTCCCTTTGGAGTAACCTTACCTACAAGAATATCACCGGCTCTTACCTCAGCACCGATACGGATAATACCATCCTCATCAAGATTCTTAACCGCATCTGAACCAGTTGAAGGAAGATCTCTTGTAATATCTTCAGGTCCTAACTTAGTATCTCTTGCTTCTGTATCATATTCTTCTATATGAATTGATGTATACACATCATCTCTTACTAATCTTTCACTAAGAAGAACAGCATCCTCGTAGTTGTAACCTTCCCATGTCATGAAACCAATAAGAGGGTTCTTACCAAGTGCTATTTCTCCGTTAGATGTTGATGGACCATCAGCGATAACATCTCCTGCCTTAACCTCATCACCCTTGAATACAATAGGTCTCTGGTTATAGCAGTTGCTCTGGTTACTTCTTGAGAACTTAGTAAGCTTATACTCATGAACCTTACCGCTTGTCTCTCTTACAACAATCTTATTAGACTCTGAAGAAAGAACAACACCATCTTCGTCTGCAACAACACATACACCTGAGTCACAGGCAGTCTTGTTCTCGATACCTGTTCCGATAACAGGAGCCTCTGTCATAAGAAGAGGTACTGCCTGACGCTGCATGTTAGAACCCATGAGGGCACGTGTACAGTCATCATTCTGAAGGAAAGGAATCATAGATGTAGCTACTGAGAATACCATCTTAGGCGATACATCCATAAGATCAATCATGCTTCTGTCAAACTCAGAAGTTTCTTCTCTGAAACGTCCTGATACTGAATTCTTAACAAAGTATCCGTTCTCATCTATCTCTGCATTAGCCTGTGCTACATGATAATCATCTTCTTCATCCGCTGTAAAGTAACGCACTTCGTCTGTTACTCTTGGATTCTTAGGATCTGACTTATCAATAATACGATAAGGTGCTTCTACGAAACCATACTCATTAATTCTTGCATATGAAGCAAGAGAGTTGATAAGTCCGATATTAGGACCTTCAGGTGTTTCGATAGGACACATTCTACCATAATGTGTATAATGTACATCTCGAACCTCGAAACCTGCACGATCTCTTGAAAGACCACCAGGACCAAGTGCAGAAAGACGTCTCTTATGTGTAATCTCAGACAATGGGTTATTCTGATCCATGAACTGAGAAAGCTGTGAACTACCAAAGAACTCCTTAATAGCAGCAGTTACAGGCTTGATATTGATAAGTGACTGTGGTGAAATACCGCTTAAATCCTGAGTTGACATTCTTTCACGTACAACTCTTTCCATTCTTGAGATACCTATTCTGAACTGATTCTGTAACAGTTCACCAACAGCTCTTATACGTCTGTTTCCAAGGTGATCGATATCATCCTTGTTACCGATACCATATTCAAGATGTATATTATAGTTGATAGACGCAAGTATATCTTCAACTGTAATATGCTTAGGAATAAGATCTGCCACATTCTTTTCTATTGCATCCTTGATATCCTCAAGTGATTCATTATCAGCTAATATCTGTGAAAGAACTGGATAATAAACGTGCTCGTTAACTCCAAGCTCCTTAGCTTCCTCCTCAGTAATATCAACCCACTTAGTGATATCTACTGAAAGGTTAGATAATATCTTAACTGTTCTTTCATTAACAGTACCATCTGCAGCCTTTAGTTCTGCCTTTAAGAATACTGCTGGAACAGCAGCGTTCTGAATCATATCTGCTGTTTCTCTTGTAAGCTTATCACCAGCCTTAGCAATAACCTCACCATTGTTATCAACAACATCCTCTGCAAGAACATGTCCTGAAATTCTGTTTCTGAAGGAAAGCTTCTTATTAAACTTATAACGGCCTACTCTTGCAAGATCATATCTTCTAGGATCAAAGAACATACCTGAAATAAGGGCTTCTGCACTATCTACTGATAAAGGTTCTCCTGGTCTTAACTTCTTATAAAGTTCAAGAACACCTTCCTGATAGTTAGTAGAAGTATCCTTCTCCATAGTTGCAAGAAGCTTAGGCTCCTCGCCAAATATATCAATAATCTCAGCATTAGTTCCAAAGCCGAGAGCTCTTATAAGGACTGTAATTGGAACCTTCTTATTACGGTCAACCTTAACATAGAATACATCGTTAGCATCTGTTTCATACTCTAACCATGCACCTCTGTTAGGAATAACTGTTGAACTGTAAAGGAATATCTTTCCATACTTGTCCTTCTGTATATCATAATAAATACCAGGTGAACGTACTAGCTGGCTGACTATAACTCGTTCTGCACCGTTAATTACAAATGTACCGGTCTTAGTCATCAAAGGAAGGTCACCCATGAAGATTTCATGCTCACTGATATCTTCATTCTCCTTATTATGAAGTCTTACGCGTACCTTGAGTGGAGCTGCATATGTAGCATCTCTTTCCTTACACTCTTCTATAGAGTACTTTCTCTCTTCTTCGCATAATGCAAAATCAACGAACTCAAGACTAAGCCTTCCGTTGTAATCTGCAATAGGAGAGATGTCGTTAAAGACCTCTTTTAAGCCTTCATTTAAAAACCACTGGTAAGAATCTTTTTGTACTTCAATAAGGTTAGGCATCTCAAGAACTTCCTTCTGTCTTGAGAAACTCATACGCATCGCTTTGCCTGACTTTATTGGACGTATTCTGTTTTTCTCCATTGACGTTTCACCCCTTAGTTTTCTTCACATTAATTTATTACATTATTGATATGTGTGCAAAAGACTATGCACACCTTACCATAATAGTGCATTATCCATACTAACAAAAAAAGTTCCAGTTGTCAATAAAACAACCGGAACTTTTTCATATTTATCATAATATACCAAATATCAGTCAAAAAATCAAGTGTTTTTTCAACATATTGCTATATTGCTGTAATCCTGCTATAGTCTGAATTACTTAAGTGTAACCTTAGCACCTTCAGCTTCAAGCTTCTTCTGGATTTCTTCAGCTTCTTCCTTAGAAGCAGCTTCCTTAACAACCTTAGGAGCTCCATCAACAACTTCCTTAGCTTCCTTTAAGCCAAGACCTGTGATTTCACGAACAACCTTGATAACCTTAACCTTGTTAGCGCCAGCTTCTGTAAGCTCAACATCAAACTCAGTCTTTTCTTCTGCTGCTGCACCTGCACCAGCGCCTGCTGCTACAACAACACCTGCTGCTGCAGAAACACCAAATTCTTCTTCACATGCTTTAACTAAATCGTTTAATTCTAATACTGATAAACCCTTAATAACTTCGATAATTTCCTGTGTAGTCATTATTATAATCTCCTTTTTATAGTCTTTAATTAAGTTTCGATACCCGCCTGTTATCACAGACAGTCCCGTCGATAATTGTGTTATGCCGTAATATTATGCAACCTCTTCGTTCTTCTCAGCGATCTGCTTAATAACACGAGCAAAGTTTGTAATAGGTGACTGGATGCTTCCAAGGAACTTAGCAAGAAGTTCATCTCTTGAAGGAATGCTAGCGATAGCAGCGATTCCAGCAGCATCATAGTAAGTACCTTCAACAACACCACACTTAAGCTCAAGTGCGTCTGCTGTCTTTGCAAAGTTAGCTAATACTCTTGCTGGAGCTGTAGCATCATCCTTGCAGATTGCAATAGCATTAGGTCCTTCAAGAACTTCTGTCATTGGTTCGAACTCTGTACCTGCGATTGCTCTCTTTACTAAAGTATTCTTATAAACCTTGTAAACAACACCAGCTTCTCTTAACTGCTTACGAAGCTGTGTATCCTGCTCAACAGTTAAGCCACGGTAGTCAACTACCACAACGCCCTGAGCGCCTTCTAAGCTTGCTTTGATTTCGTCTACAATAGGCTGCTTAAGTTCTACTTTTGCCATGAATATTTACCTCCTGTTAGATTAGTATCTGTTTCCAGATAATATTCTGCCCAGACGTACAATGTATCAGGCTATCAAAAAAGCCCTCCCGCCAATACGACAGGAGGACTGAATAAACTGATAAACATACTTTAAAATGCTGTCCAGTACATACAAGCCAAAGCTTTCTGTCTGACACACTTTAAAATACAAGTCTGTCCTCGGTAGGCGTATTACCTTTAACCCTTGCGGGACCTGCTGTCTTAGGCAAAATGTGAAATAAGAATTTCACTTGTGTGGTAAAACACACATACGATAGTATACTATCATTATATATAGGTTGTCAATCATTTTTTAAAATATGTTGTAAAAACAAGATTCTATATCAACCCACAACTAAAATCTTAGCCAACATACTTAGCTGTGCTAACCTTAACACCAGGTCCCATAGTTGCTGTAAGAACAACACTCTTTAAATACTGACCCTTAAGTGAAGATGGCTTAGCCTTAACGATTGCATCCATAATAGCCTGGAAGTTGTCTGATAACTGCTCCTCTGT